>JBGPEF010000212.1:0-8642 GCA_041482675.1 Tepidisphaeraceae bacterium
AACGACGACATGAACGACTTGATCGCCGCCTCACGAGCCTGTTGACGGGTTACACGCGCTGCCATGGCTTCCTCCTTGAAGCAACTACCCCCACCAAACAGTTTACCTCACCTACGCCCGGCCTAAAGTGTCATGCACCCGGGCGGGAGCTGATGATGGCGTGCGACTTGACAATCGAGGGGAACCGTTCTTAACTATTTCCCCGCGCTGCATTTCGCAGCCCTCTGCGGGACCCGGGAAGACGCCGATTGAGTTCGATCCTGAGTCGGGCAGGAGTGCCCGGCTCGAGGTAGAACGTCGGGCAGGAGTGCCCGACCTACCGAAGCCTGGGTCCGTGCGTCCCTTGCGACCTTTCATTGACTGAGGAGAAACGGTGATTTCCGTTTCAGAATTGACCAAAGTTTACGGGCAGACGTTGGCGGTGGATCACATCAGTTTTGATGTGCCGGAGGGGCAGATTGTCGGTTTCCTGGGGCCCAATGGGGCGGGGAAATCGACGACGCTGAAGATCCTGACGTGCTATCTGCCGCCGACCAGTGGGGGGGCGACGATTGCGGGGTTCAATATTTTTCATCAGTCGGAGCAGGTGCGGGAGAAGCTGGGGTATTTGCCGGAGAATTGCCCGCTGTATACGGAGATGAAGGTGGAGGAGTACCTGGATTTTCGGGGGCGGCTGCGGGGGATGGATCGGGAGCTGCGCAGGAAGCGGATTGATTATGTGATCGAGCGGTGCTGGCTGCCTTCGGTGCGGACGAAGACGATCGGGCATTTGTCGAAGGGTTTCAGGCAGCGGGTGGGGTTGGCGGATGCGCTGTTGCACAATCCGCCGGTTTTGATTTTGGATGAGCCGACGGTGGGGTTGGATCCGGCACAGATTCGCGAATCGAGGAAGCTGATCAAGGAACTGGGCGGGGATCATACGGTGATGTTGTCCACGCACATTCTGCCGGAGGTGGAGGCGGTGTGCGATCGGGCGATTGTGATTGCCAGCGGCAAGATCGTGGCCCAGGGGACGCCGGATGAGTTGCGGCAGAGCAGGCGGATGCAGGCGAGGGTTTTGGTGGAGTGTCGTGCGCCGGCGAAGGAACTGGCGGTGGCGATGGAGAGGGTGAGCGGGGTGCGCGAGGTGGAGGTGATCAGCAATGGGGCGAAGGATTCGCATTATGTGACGGCGGCGCTGCGGCCGAAGGAGGGGTATGACGTGCGCGAGGAGGCGGCGCGGACGGTGATTCAGCATGGGTGGCCGCTGCGGGAAGTGAGATTGGAAAGTGCCACGCTGGAAGAATTCTTTGTGCAGGTGACGGCGAGCCAGGCGATGGCGAGCGGGGCGGGGGGTGAGCAATGAGAAGGTCACCGGTGATTGCGCGGAGGGAGCTGTCGAGTTATTTTTATTCGCCGATTGCGTATGTGGTGATGGTGATTTTCCTGTTTATCTGCGGGGTGCTCTTTTTTGAAGATTTTCAGCCGGGGCACGTGGCGGCGATGCGGTCGCTGTTTGAGTGGATGGTTTTTCTGCTGGTTTTTGCCATCCCGGTGCTGAGCATGGGGCTGATGTCGCAGGAATGGGCGACGGGGACGATCGAGACGCTGATGACGGCGCCGGTGGAAGAGACGGATGTGATCATTGGGAAGTTTTTGGGGTCGCTGGGGTTCTTTTTGGTGTTGCTGGCGCCGACGATGATTTATGTGCTGATGCTGGTGATTTACAGTCCATCGTTTGATTTTGGGCCGATTTTCTCGGGGTATCTGGGGATTGTTCTGGTGGGGGCGTTGTTTATTTCGATTGGATTGTTTTGCTCTTCGCTGACGCGGAGCCAGGTGGTGGCGGCGGTTTCGGCGGCGGCGATTTTGTTTGCGATCACGATTGTTCCGATGTGGCTGGGGCAGAGGACGACGCTGGGATGGTTTTTGCGGGGGGTGGCGGATCAGATGGTTTTTAGAAGGTATACGGATTTTTCGAGAGGGGTGATTGATACGGGGAATTTGATTTTCTTTTTGGCGACGACGGCGGTGTTTTTGTTTTTGTCGGTGAAGGCGCTGGAATCGAGGAGATGGCGGTAGGAGTTGAACGCAGATGACGCAGATGACGCAGATTTGCGGAGATCAGAAAGAGATTTGGATATGAGCGAAAAAGAATTTCAACCTCCACCGACGACGCGGGTCGAGACGCAGCAGGAGCGGTGGCTGAAGTATGGGGGGAATGTGGCGCTGATGACTGTGGTGGTCATCGGGATTGCGATTGTGATGATCTGGTGTTTTCAGACGCCGCAGTTGTCAGCGCGGGTGGATACGACCAAGGCGGGGCTTTATAGCCTGAAGCCGCAGACGGTCAATATCATCAAGAACAACAAGCAGCCGATTAAGATTGTCAGCTTGTATACGCCCAAGAAGCAGGGCACGCCGGGAGTGGAGGAGGATTTTGATTCGCGGGGTGAGGCGCAGCCTGACCAGGTGCAGGCGGTGACGGATTTGCTGGATGAATATCGCCGCAAGGGGAACAAGATTGAGGTGGAGGTGATTGATCCGGCGGTGCAGCAGACGAAGGTGGATCAACTGATTGAGGAAGTGATTCGGAATTCGGGGGCGGAGGTGAAGAAGTACAAGGCCGTGGTGGATGAATATCCGAAGGTTTATGACCAGATTGCGAAGATCGCGACGGAGCAGTCGAAGCAGGTGCAGGCGGCGCTACAGAAGACGGACAAGATTGATGATCCGGAATTGGGGCAGACGCTGATTTTGACGATGGCGACGGTGCAGGGATTGCCGCCGCAGTTGAAGCGGACCAGGGATGGAGTGGAGAAGCGGATTGGGCAGAAGATTCCGGATTATCGGGGGGCGGTGAACAGCATTGATGAGGGGATGCAGATGCTGTCGGGGCTGGCGGGGCGGATTATCGAGGATTTTGGGGCGGCCAAGGACAATGCGAAGGTGCCGGCGGAAATCAAGAATTACATGAAGGATAGCCTGGCGAGTTATGCGGAGCTCAAGAAGCTGGCGGATGATTTTGCCAAGCGGATCAAGGAGCTGGGGGAGTTGAAGCTGGAGGATTTGAAGCAGAGTTTGCGGGCCAAGAACAGCATCCTGGTGATGGGGGAGAATGAGTGGCGGATATTGCCGTTTGAGCGGGTGTGGCAGGAGCCGGATGCGGTCAATGCGATGATGACGGATGGCAAACCCAGGAAGAAATTCGCGGGGGAGCAGCAGATCACCAGTGCGATTCTGTCGCTGACGAATAAGACCAAGCCGAAGGTGGTTTTTGTGAGGCCGAGTGGGCCGCCGGTGGCGAATCCGGGGATTCCGGGATTTCAGCGGGGCGGGCCGCTGTCGGTGATCGCGGAGAGGCTGCGGGAATACAACTTTGAGGTGCTGGAGAAGGATTTGTCGGGGATGTGGGCGATGCAGGCGCAGATGCAGAGGCAATTTGCGGCGCCGGAGCCGAGCGATGAGGAGATCAAGGATGCGGTTTGGATTGTGCTGGGGATTCCGTCGGCGCCGAATCAGATGGGGATGCCGCCGCAGTCGGTTGGGCCGAGATTGGCGGCGCATTTGAGGGCCGGGGGATCGGCGATGGTGCTGACGATGCCGAATGGGGATGCGATGGCGGATGCGCTGAGTGAGTGGGGGGTGACGGTACACACGGATGTGGTGGCGGTGCATGAGGCGTTGAAACCGACGGGAGCGCGGTCGGCCGATCCGATTGAGGAGGCGATGCGGGTGCAGATGATTTTTGTGATTCGGGATTATGGGGATCACATGCTGACGGGGCCGCTGAAGTCGCTGGATTCGATCCTGTTTCCGATTCTGCCGATCGAGACGCAGGCGAAGGCGGGATATAAGACGACGCGGATTCTGCCGGTGCCGCAGACGCTGAAGGTGTGGGGGGAGACCAATGTTGAGGGGGCGATGAATGGGGAAGAGATGAAATATGATGCGCCGAAAGGGGCGGCCAAGGGCGGGGATATGTCGCCGCCTCTTTATGGCGGCGCGGTGGTGGAGAAGGAGGGTGGGGGAAGGTTGATTGTGTTTGGGTGCATTCAGTTTGCGTTGAATCAGATCATTGGGATTCCTGATCCGAATCTGGCGCGCCAGGGGATATTGGTTTCGCGGTTTCCGGGGAACTCGGAGTTGTTTTTGAATAGTGTTTTTTGGCTGGGACGGCAGGAGCCGCTGATTTCGATCAGTCCGACGGCGATGGAGGTGAGCAGGATCAAGGAGATTAATTCGGGGGTGCTGGGGGTGTGGAGAGTGGGGGTTTTGCTGATTTTGTTGCCGGCGCTGGTGATTGTGGCGGGGGTGGTGATGTTTGTGAGACGCAGGGATTAACGATGTCGGGCAAGAGTGCCCGACCCACCGGCCGACACGGCCGAGGCACATAGTTAAGCAATATGAATTTTCGAACTACGATTTTTCTGCTGGCGTTTTTGGGGATGGCGGGGACGTTGGCGCTGATTATCAGGTATCGGCAGAATTCTGCGCCGGTGGAGGTTAAGGATGAGCGGAAGCTGGTGGATTTGGAGGAGAAGGATCTTCAGAAAGTCGTCGTGACGCCGGCGGGGGGGAAGCGGATGGTGCTGGAGAAGGTGGGGATGGAGTGGCGGTTGAGCGAGCCGGTGGTTGCGCCGGCGGATAGTTTTGCGGTGGATTCGCTGGTGAGCGGGCTGATTAATTTGCGGAAGCGGGACCAGATTGAGGCGAGCGATAGCCTGGGGACGGCGAATCCGCGGTATAGCGTCGAGCTGTATGGGGCGGGGGAGAAATCGTACAAATTCGGCGTGGGGAATCGGTCGGTGGTGGGGAACAATCTTTACATTCAGGTTCAGGGGCAGAAGAAAGTGGCGGTGGTAAGCGGGGATGTGATGGATCAGTTGGAGAAGCCGTACACGGGGTTTCGGCAGAGCCGGCTATTTGGCACCGCGGCGGCGAACATTCGGCAATTGGAGATTACGAGGCCGGATTTGAGGCTGGTTTTGCAGAAGGCGGGGAATGACTGGGAAGTGGTTGCGCCGCAGAAGATGCCGGCGGAGAGTTCGGAGGTTTCGGATTTGACGGGGGCGATTGGTTCGCTGTTGGCGGCGGAATTTGTGGATGAGTCGGAGGTGCCGACGGCGCTTTTGCCGAAGACGAACAGCAAATTGACGGTGTGGTTTTCGGGGGATGCGCCGACGACGCAGCCGGCGACGGCTCCGGCGACCAGGCCGGCGGGGACGACGTTGACGTTTGGGAGTTTTGATACGGTGATGCGGAAGAATGTTTATGTGGCGGTGTCGAATCCGGCGGTGCTGATCAAGGTGCCGGCGAGCGCGATGGAGGCATTTAATAAGAAGCCGCTCGATCTGCGGGACAAGCGGGTGCTGGATATTGAGCCGGGACAGGTGAGCAAGGTGTCGATTGTGTCGGAGACGCCGGCGACGACGCAGCCGACGGCGAAGCCGGCAAGTAAAAGCGAGACGATTCTGGAACGGAAGAAGCAGTCGCTGGCGCTGGGGCCGGATATGAATTTGGTGGCGCTGCCGATGACGAGGCCGACGACTCGACCGACGACGGGGCCGGCGGCCACGCAGGCCGCAACGACGCAGCCGACGACGCAAGTGGCGGCGACGCAGCCGGCGCTGCCGCCGTCGAGCTGGACGCTGGATGGAAAGGGGGATGCGGATGAGTCGAGGGTGGAAGGGTTGTTGGAGAAGGTGCATCCGCTGCGGGTGGAGAAATATGTGGCGGGGCCGTTGCCGACGACGCAGCCAGCGCCGCGATACGTGGTCAAGGTTTGGACGGAGGCGGCGGGGGGGGCGAAATCGGGGCAATTTGAATTTCGGCTGACGGATCAGGGGGCGGAGAAGGCGCTGGTTGGGGAGTACAACGGATTGTCGTTTGAGCTGCCGCATTCGTTTGTGGAAAGTCTGACGGGGGATTTTGGGAATAAGCCGAAGGCGGCTGCGCCGCCGTCGCCGCCCGCAGGTTTGCCATTTGGGTTCCCGGGCTAAAGATAAAAACCCTCACCCCGACCCTCTCCCGGAGTACCGGGAGAGGGAGGAAGAGGCGGGATGCCGGTGGGGATGCGAGATAGAGTTTTCGTTCATGCCCCAAAAATTCAAACAGCTTGGGCGGAAATCCCTCCTCACACAGGATCAGCTGGATAGGCCACGCTCGATTCTGGAGACGTTTGCCAATCCGCGAAAGGATCGGGATTACACGATTGAGTTTGTGTTTCCGGAGTTTACGAGTTTGTGTCCGGTGACGGGGCAGCCGGATTTTGCGACGATTACGGTGAGGTATGTGGCGGATGGGCTGTGCGTGGAGATGAAGAGTTTGAAGCTGTATTTTTTTTCGTATCGGAACAAGGGGATTTTTTATGAGGCGGTGACGAATTCGATTCTGGATGATCTGGTGGCGACGGTGAAGCCGAGGCGGATGACGGTGGTGGGGCAGTTTGCGGTTCGGGGGGGGACGGCGGGGACGGTGACGGCGGAGTATAAGAAAGGAAGAATTCAGAATTCAGAATTCAGAATTCAGAAGAAGAACCCCTCACCCTAGCCCTCTCCCCTGAGTACAGGGGAGAGGGGAGAAGAGGCGCAATTCGAGAATTGGCTATATAATCGGGGCGTGCGTGTCGCGGGATGCGCTGCGAACAGAGTCTTTTGCTTCAATCGAGAAATATGGTTCCTCAATCACCACCTCCTGGCCAAGGGCCTGTTGATCCGCGTGGCGCATTTTCGCCGCCGCCGCCGCCGAGCGGGGCGGGGGGGCCGACGATGCAGCAGCTTCCGGCGATGCAGATGCCTGGGCCGATGCCTGGGCCGATGCCGGGGATGTATCCGCCGATGATGATGCCGATGCCGTTTGGGCCGCCGCCCAGGCGGGAGCGGAGCTTTGCGCGGGCGATTTTCACGACGCTGGCGACGTCGATTTTTGGCATTTCGCTGGTGGCGAATGTTTATCTGCTGTTTCTCTCGGGATTGTTTGGGGGGGAGGAGAGCACGACGCAGAGCACGGTACACACGGGCAACCCTGAGGAAAAGATCGCGGTGATTCCGGTGGAAGGGGTGATCATGCAGGGAACTTCGGACATGGTGAGCAAGTGGCTGGCGACGGTGGAGCGCGATCCTCATGTCAAAGCGATCGTGCTGAGCGTGGATTCGCCCGGGGGAGGGGTGACGGCGTCGGATGAGATTTACAATAAGCTGATGCAGGTGAAGAAGAGCCGGGGGATTCCGGTGGCGGTTTCGATGAAGACGGTGGCCGCCAGCGGGGGGTATTACGTGTCGGCGGGGGCGGACCAGATTTTTGCCGAGCCGACGACGATCACCGGCAGCATCGGGGTGCTGATGCCGAGCTTTAATTTCAACGAGCTGGGGAAAAAATACGGGATCAAGGAAGACACGATTGTCGCGCCGCCCGATGGGATGAAGAATGCGGGCTCGATGTTTGGCGATCCGGACCCGCGCGAGAAGCCGTATCTCCAGGCGATCGCGAATCAGATTTATGATCGGTTTACGACTGTGGTGAAAGATGGAAGGGGCTCGAAGCTGAAGGGGACGATCAAGGAGATTTGCGATGGGCGGATTTATACTGCGAACGATGCGTTGAAGAATGGGCTGATCGATCAGATTGGGTATTCGGATGATGTTTACGCGTGGGTGAAGAAGCAGGCGAATCTGAAGGACCCGCAGATCGTGAAGTTTCAGCGGCCGATGTATCTGATGAATTTTTTCGGAGGCGAATCGAGCAGGAAGAATGGCGGGGATTTGTACGGCAAAGGCAGGCCGCTGAGCATTACGGTTAATCTTGACGCGGCGGCGCTGGATGAGCTGCGGTCGCCGCGGGTGTTGTATCTTTGGCGGGGGGAATAACCCTGGGGGAATGATTTGAGCGAGGGTGCATGATGATTCGAGCGCGGATTGTGCTCATCCTGCTTCTGGTTGGCGGCCTGCCACGCGTGAGTTGGGGGGCGTCGGTGGAGGGGGTTGAGAAGGCGATTCGCGCGGGGGTGGATCACCTTTATGAGATCCAGCAGGGGAACAACTGGGATTACAACTGGCAGGATGATCATGGGAATGCGGGGGGGCGGACAGCGCTGGTGGCGTATGCGCTGCTGGCGGCGGGGGAGAGCCCGCAGAATCCGAAGTTGAAGGCGGCGATTGACTATTTGATTCCGCTGAAGGTGGAGGGGGTGTATGCGACGGGGATTCGGTGCAACGTGTGGTTTTTGCTGCCGCAGACGCCGGAGATCAAGCAGGTTTTTCGGGATGATGCGCAGTTCCTTCAGTTTGCGATGAAGATGAAAGGGCCGGGGCGGGGGCTGTTTGACTATATGCCGAACAAGGAGGGCGGAGGGGCGGGGCGGTATGACCATAGCGTGAGTCAATATGGGGTGCTGGGATTGTGGGCGGCTGCGCAGGCGAACATTGAAATTCGGGGGGATGTGTGGCGGCTGATGGATACCGCGTGGCGGGCCAAGCAGAGACCGGATGGGGGCTGGATGTATGTCAGCGAGGAGAAGGACAAGCCGAGCACGGCTTCGATGACGGCGGCGGGGGTGGCGTCGCTGTTTATTACGCAGGAGACGGTGCATGCGATGGAGGGGCTGACGGGGTCGGGGTATTCTCCGGATGAGAGCCTGGACCGGGGGCTGAAGTGGATTGGGG
>JBGPEF010000213.1:0-8629 GCA_041482675.1 Tepidisphaeraceae bacterium
CAAGTCGCCGCAGATCCGATCCCGCAGCCCATCGCTCCCGAGCCGGCCGCCGATGCGAACGCCGCGCCGGCCATAATTCAGGTCGTCCCCGCTGACGTCCTCCTTCGCCCCGGCCAAAAACAGACATTCACCGCCCGCGCGTTCGACGCGAAGGGCCGATTTCTGAAGGAAGTCAAAGCGGATTGGTCGGTCGGACAACTGGTTATTCCTCCGCCTCCTGGTCGCGTTCCCGAGGTAAAAAATCCCAACGCTCCCAAAAAGCCGATGGCCGCCGCGCCCGCGACAGCGCCCACTACCGCCCCCGCTCCGCCGGGACCGATCGGGAATCTCAAAGGTGAATTGACCGCCGACGGCACTTACACCGCTCCCGACGGCCCTCACATGGCCGGCGGCATCTATGCGACGGTAGGGGGGGTCAAAGGCTTCGCGCGGGTGCGGGTCATGCCTCCCCTTCCCTGGAAATTTGATTTCGAACAAGCCCGCGTCGGCGCTCCGCCATTCACCTGGACCGGCGCTGGCGGCAAATTCTCCGTGCAGGATCAAAACGGGAACAAAGTCCTCACCAAGCTCACCGACATCCCCCTCTACGCCCGAGCCCGCACCAATTTCGGCTCGGTGAACATGGCCAACTACACGCTCCAGGCCGACATCAAGGTCAAAGAAACCGTCATCGGCGAAGGCAACCACGTCATCCACAAAATGCCCGACGCCGGAATCATCAATCAGCGCTACGTCCTGGAACTCCTCGGCACCGATCAGAAAATCTGCCTCCACATCTGGCCCACCGCCCTCCCCTACAGTCTCAATCACACCATTCCCTATCCATGGGAGGCCGGCGGCTCGTATCGTCTCAAGCTCCAGGTCACTCAGGCCAGTGACAAGGCCATCGTTGCGGGCAAAGTTTGGCCGGCCGATCGGCCCGAGCCCGCCGACTGGATCGTCCGCCTGGAAGACACCGTCCCCAACCGCAACGGCAATCCCGGCCTGTGGGGATTCTCCAACGACCAGGAGATTTACTACGACAACATCATCGTTACCGAGAACAAACAATGAAAATCCCAAAACTCAATTTGAAAATCCTCTCTGCGTCTCTGCGTCTCTGCGGTTGCATTTTGTCCGTCTCGGTGTGTTCCTCAGCCGTCTTCGCCGAGGATTGGACCATGTTCGGCGGCACTCCAAGTCGCAACATGGTGAACAACCAGAAGAATCCGCCGACGGAATGGGATGTCGAGAAGGGCATCAACATCAAGTGGGTGGCCGACCTGGGCTCCAAGAGCTACGCCGGCCCCACAGTCGCCGAAGGCGCGGTCTATATCGGGACCAACAACGAATCGACGAAAGACCCCAAGGAAGTCGGCGACCGCGGCGTGCTGATGGCCTTCAAGGAATCGGATGGCACATTCCTCTGGCAGCGCGCCCACCAGAAGCTGCCCACCGGCCGCGTCAACGACTGGCCGGGCGAGGGGCTCTGCTCGACGGCCCTGGTCGAGAACGGCAAACTTTATTACGCCAGCAATCGCTGCGAGACCATCTGTCTCGACGTCAGTGCCGGCGTTGGCCCGCAGCCCAAGGAGGTCTGGAACGTGGACATGATGAAGAGGCTGGGCGTTTTCCCCCACAACATGACCAGCTCGTCGCCCTGCACGTATCAGGAATTTGTTTACATCATCACCGCCAACGGCGTGGATGACACGCACAAGCACGTGGTCGCGCCCGATGCTCCCTCGATCGTCTGTTTCAACAAAAACACCGGCAAAATGGTCTGGTCCGACAACACGCCCGGCGATCGCGTGATGCACGGAAGCTGGGGCAGCCCCTCGCTTCTTGAAATCAACGGCAAGGCGTTGGTCCTGGCGCCGCTGGGCGATGGCTGGCTGTATGCCTTCGACGCGAAGAATGGCTCGATCGTCTGGAAGTGCGACCTCAATCGCAAAGACTGGGTCTATCCCAACGGGAAAAAGCAGGATGCGCTGGCCTGTCCCGTCGTGGTTGATAATCGTCTCTACATATCCACCGGCCAGGACCCCGAGCATGGCGAAGGGCCCGGACACATTCTCTGCATCGATGTCACCAAGACCGGCGACATCAGCGCGGAGCTTCCGAATCCCAACGCTCCCAAACCACAACCGGGCCAGGAACTTCTTGCCGCCACGGGCAAACAGGAACCCAAGGGAATGCCCAATCCCAATTCCGGCGTTCTCTGGGAATTTGAGGAGAGTGATTTCAACGGCGACGGCCGGATCACCGAAAACGAGCGGATGCACCGCAGCACTTCGACGGTGGCCGTCTACAACGGCCTGGTTTTCGCGGCCGATTTCAACGGCTTCCTCTGGTGCTTTGATGCCAAGACCGGCAAGGTCCTCTGGAACCACAACGGCGAGAGCCAGATCTGGGGCTCGCCGATGGTGATCGATGGCAAGGTTTATCTGGGCAACCAGGACGGCCAGCTTCGTATCTTCGAAGCCGCTCCAAAACTAAAATTGATCGCCCAGCACGATATGGGCAACTCAATTTATTCCACGCCTGTTTTCGCGAATGGGACCCTGTTTGTCATGACCATGGACAAACTTTACGCCATTGGGCCTAAGTAGGGTGGGCACTGCCCACCTCCTCATTCCCTCTCCTGGTACGCCGGGAGAGGGTCAGGGTGAGGGTAGTATGGGTGGCATGGGCAGCGTACTCGATGCCCGTGCTTTCGAGTGAGATATGCCAATGACACAAACCATGACCGCTCCATCATCTTCATCGATCGAAACCAAGGCCCGCGCTGCCCGCGAAAACCTGGACTCGCACGTCCGCGAGATGATCCAGTGGCATTTCTCGCCCGACACCGGCTGCCCGTTCTGGCTAGATTTCGCCAAGCAGCGCAACTGGGACCCGCGCAAAACCGTTCATTCCTACGCCGATCTTTCTCAGTTCGGCCACTTCGAAGATGACACCCTCCGCGGCGGCCCCATCCGCCGCTGGCTACCCCGCGGCTTGGCCGGGAGGCCTATGTACGTCTTCGAAACTGGCGGCTCCACCGGCGTCCCCAAATCACGCCTCCAAATCGAAGACTTCCGCATCGACTACGAAAACTTCTCAAAGACTCTCAAAGACGATTCCTTCCCCCCCGGCTCCGACTGGCTCATGCTCGGCCCCTCCGGCCCGCGCCGCCTCCGGCTGGCCATCGAACACCTCGCCCAACACCGCGGCGGCATCGCCTTCGCCGTCGACCTCGATCCCCGCTGGGTGATCAAATTGATCAAGCGCGGCGAAATGCAGGAGGCCAATCTCTACAAAGCCCACTGCATCGATCAGGCCCTCACCATTCTCCGCAGCCACCCCAACATCAAGTGCATGTTCACCACTCCAAAGCTGCTCGAAGCCTTGGCCGACAAAATTGATCTCGCCCATTACGGCATCAAAGGCATCTTCTGCGGCGGCACCGAATTGACTCCGCAGTTTCACCGCTTCGCCCGGGAAGAGCTCTGCCCCGGCATCGACTTCGTTCCCACCTACGGCAACACATTGATGGGCCTGGCCACCCACAAACCCTTCGATCCGGCCGACAACTACGAGATCATTTATCACGCCCCCCAGCCGCGCGCCGTCGTCGAGATCGTGAAGTCCGACAACGCCGACGAAAAAGTCCCCTACAGCGCCATCGGCCGCGTCATGCTGACAACTCTCACCCGGGAAACCTTCATCCCCCGCTTCCTCGAGCGCGACCAGGCCATCCGCCGCCCGCCATGCGATCCTTATCCGTGGGATGGCGCTGGAAACGTTCAACCGTTCCAGGGAATGGGCGTCAGCGTCGTCGAAGGCGTTTATTGACTATAATGCTGCTCAGAGGTGTGTATGCCCATCGTCAGCACCGCCAAGATGACCGCACGTCAATTCCTTCAGCTGGGTGAAGACCCTCCTGGTGTTCGACTCGAACTCGTCGATGGAGAAATCGCCGTGAGTCCAAGCCCAATACCCGATCATTCTTTTGTTGTATTCGCATTGTCTCGGATTCTGGGAAACCATATCGAGGAGAATGATCTCGGTCAGCTGTTCGGAGATGTTGACACAATCTTTGGTGAATTTGACGTCCGCCGCCCTGATGTGCTCTTCTTCGCAAAATCGCGGTTGCACCTGATAGGCGACAAGGCCATGCAGGGTCCACCCGATCTCTGTGTTGAAGTAATAAGTCCCAGCAGCGGCACAATCGATCGGGAGGATAAATTGAAGCAGTATCAGGATGGCGGTGTCGCCAATTACTGGATTCTTGATCCTGCCCTCCGCACTCTCGATGCATTCCAGCTTAGCGGGAAATTATACGCACCTGTCGCGCGAGGTCAGGGTTCAGATAAACTGAAGTTGCCGCCTTTTCCAAATCTCGAAATTCCTCTTCAAAAACTTTGGCGCTTAAAGAGATAATCAGGAAAGCCATGCTTCAAATTCCAATCCTCCGTCACGGCATCCCCTACACCTCCATCGACACCTTCGACATCGTTCACCACGCCACCGGCCAGCCCGTCGCCCGCGTCTCCCAGGCCAATTCCGGCCTCATTTCCCGCGACATCGCCCGCATGGACCACGACATCCTCGACCAGTTCCGCATGCGCGACCTCCTCGACATCTGCAAAAAAGCCGCGCAGATTTTCATGACCGCCACCCTCCCCGTCGGCGATTCCCCGCAGTCCTTCGACGACTACATCCGCCACCTCTCCGCCACCACCGGCATGCCCCAAACGCTCTGCCGCGCCAATGCCCAGAAAATCCATCGCGTTCTCGATGAGATGGAAATGATCGTCGCCGGCCTGACCCGCGGCTTCGACCTCTCCATCCTCGACCGCGGCTTCGGATCCGATGACGGCCGAACCCTCTCCTGGTTCCGCTCGGCCAAAGTCTTCGGCGCGGTGCTCCCCTCCAATTCCCCCGGCGTTCACGGCCTGTGGATTCCCGCCGTCGCCCTCAAAACTCCCATCGCACTCAAACCCGGCCGCGAAGAACCCTGGACTCCCTATCGCATCATCCAATCCTTCATCGCCGCCGGCCTGCCGCGCGAAGCGTTTGGCTTCTATCCCGCCGATCACGGCGGCGCTGGCTCGCTCATCAACTCCGTCGATCGCTCCATGCTCTTCGGCGACATCGGCACCACCAAAGCCTATCGCAACAACCCCAACGTCGAGCTCCACGGCCCCGGCTACTCCAAAGTGATCCTCGGAAAAGACGCCGCCGCCCACTACGAAAAATACCTCGACCTCATCGCCTCCAGCATCTCCGCCAACGGCGGCCGCTCCTGCATCAACGCCTCCGCCGTCTGGACCCCCATCAACGCCGACAAAATCGCCGACGCCCTCGCGCGAAAACTGGCCGAAATCAAGCCGCTTCCGGCCGATCACCCCGACGCCCAGATCGCCATCTTCGCCAACCCCGCCATGGCCGAACGCATGAACCCCATGATCGAAGGCAATCTCGGCAGCGCGGTTGATCTCTGCCAGAAAATTCGCGGCACGCCAAGACTTCACAAGGAAGGCCGCTGCACCTGGCTCCTCCCCACCATCATCCGCTGCGATATCGATCATCCCCTGGCCAACAGGGAATTCCTTTTCCCCTACGCCACCGTCATCGAATGCCCCCAGGACCAAATCCCCAAGAAAATCGGCCCCACCCTCGTCGGCTCCGTCATCTCCAGCGACCGCGCCTTCCAGCAGACCATGATGAACTGCCCCGACATCGACCGCCTCAACCTCGGCCCCATCCCCACCTGGAAATTGAGCTGGGACCAACCCCACGAAGGCAACCTCTTCCAACACCTCTATCGCCAGCGCGCTTTCCAGCTCGAGCCCGTGGCCTGACCGCATCTTCACCGCCGTGGTTACACCATGGCCATCGCGCCCAAAAACATCAGCCAGTTGCTTCGCATCAGCGTGGTGCTGAAGGGTCTGCACGCGCTGATCGAGGTCATCGGCGGCGTCCTGCTCTATTTTCTCACCCCGCAAGCCATCACCCACCTCATCCACCGCCTCACCCAAAATGGAATCCACAACGATCGCCGCGATCTGATCGCCGACCATCTTTTACAGTTCGCCCGCCATTTCTCCATCAGCGCCAGGACCTTTGCCGCCTTCTACCTGCTGAGTCACGGCGTCATCAAGCTCTTTCTGGTGATCGAACTGTTGCGCAACCGTCTCTGGGCCTACCCCGCTTCGCTGGCTGTGCTCGGCGTTTTCATCGTCTACCAGCTCTACCGCTACACCCACACCCACTCGATCGCCCTCATGGTTTTCACCCTCTTCGATCTCATTGTCATCTGGCTCATCTGGCGCGAGTACAAAATCGTGCGGCAACAGAATCGCGGATAAATGAAAACCCTCCGCCGATTCGTCAACTTCGTCTGCCTCCTCTCGCTTCTGCTCTGGTGCATCTTCGGCATCCTCCGACTCCGCAGCGACAAAACCATGGACGTCTGGATGCTCCCCCTCCCCGGCAACAAAACTCTCCTCCTCACCTCGCACCCGAACACTTTTCTGGAAATGACCATGCTTAAAAACTGGCCTTTCCGCGAGCTTCATTGGTGGTCCGGCCCCGGCTGGCAGAATGTCGGCCCATTCCGCCTCTGGCAAATACATCACTCTATCGGCTGGAACCCGCGCTTTTTCCGCTTCCATCCCCTCGGCGCGGACGGTATCTGGGGCTATGAGGGTTACTACGTCGTCCCGCGCTCTGCTCCCAGCGCGGCTCCCGCGGTTATCGACTCCTATGACCGTGCTGTCGCGCTCGGCTATCCCGGCCCGGTTCCCTGGGGCTCCGCGGACTGGTATTACGGCTACGCCAGAGAGCTCAAGATCCCCTTCCATGTCCTGATGCGCTACACTGCGATCATGCCCCTCCTCTGGCTCCTTACCTTTTATCGTCGATACCGCCGCCAACGCCACCGCAAGCCCGACGGTCTTTGCCTCTCCTGCGGCTACGACCTCCGCGCCTCCACCGACAACTGCCCCGAGTGCGGCCAGCCCGTTCCATCCCCGGCGCTTCATAAGACCTCGTAAACCCACTACAACACCCATGCGCCAGCGCGCTATTATCAGTGTCTCTACGCCGGTTCTAACTTCATCGACCCTGGAGTCCTTGCGTGATGCTCACCGAGTTGTTTCAGTCTACTGAACCCACCTCCATCCCCGGCTCGCGCGTCAAAGTCCTCTTCGGCTCCGGCTCCCTCGACCGCCTCGGCGAGCTGTGCAAATCCCTCGGCGGCCGCCGCATTCTCCTCGTCACCGATCCCGGCATCGAAGCCGCCGGCTATCCCGAGCGCGCCATCCGCTCCATCTATCAGGCCCAGTTACTCGTCAAGGTCTTCGATCACTCCGACGAAAACCCCACCACCCAAACCGTCCAAAACGGCCTGCGCGAATCCAAACCCTTCAACCCCGATCTCATCGTCGGCCTCGGCGGCGGCTCCTCCATGGACACCGCCAAAGGCGTCAACTTCCTCCTCACCAACGGCGGCCAGATGGCCGACTATCACGGCACCGGCGGCAAAGCCACCAAACCCATGCTCCCCATGATCGCCATCCCCACCACCGCCGGCACCGGCTCCGAAGCGCAGTCCTACGCGCTGATTTCCGATCCGCAGACTCACGTAAAAATGGCCTGCGGCGACCCCAAGGCCCTCCCGCGCCTCGCCATCCTCGACCCGAGCCTGACTGCTACTCAGCCCCCCAATATCGCCGCCGCCACCGGCATCGACGCCGCCGCCCACGCCATCGAGACCTCCGCCTGCAACCGCCGCAACGATGTCTCGCGCACGCTCTCCAAACAAGCCTGGCAACTTCTCAACGCCGCTTACGAAACCGCCATATCAGCCGCATTTTTCCCCTCTTCTCCCCTCGCCCCTGTACTCAGGGGAGAGGGCCAGGGTGAGGGGCCTTCTCCTCAATCGCAAATCGCAAATCGCAAATCGCAAATGAATCTCGATGAGGCCCGCGCCAAAATGCTCCTGGGCGCGCACCTCGCCGGCTGTGCCATCGAAAATTCCATGCTCGGCGCTGCCCACGCCACCGCCAATCCCCTCACCTCCGAATTCAACATCACCCACGGCCAGGCCGTCGGCCTGATGCTCCCCCACGTCATCCGCTTCAACTCCAACAACGGCGTCAATCCCTACTCCGACCTCCACCCCAGCGCCCCCACCCTGGCCAATCGCATCACCTCTCTCCTCCAATTCGCCTCCATCCCCAGCACGCTCAGCGCTCACAATATCCCCAAAGAAATCCTCCCCCGCCTTGCCAATCTCGCCTCCCAACAATGGACCGCCCAATTCAATCCCCGCCCCCTCAGCGAAGCCGACCTCCTCGCCATATATGAAGCGGCCTATTCGTAATCCGCTTTTTCTTGCAATCTTCTCTCCCCTTCGACGACAATACCTCCAGGGCTCCCAACCAGAAAAACCAATGCGCTATCTCCTCGCCCTCATCGTTCTCTTCGCACTTTCCAGTCCTGCCTTTGCCGAACCCATCATCGACAAAGCCTCTCCCCTCTTCGATCCCACCAAGATGCACGAGATCCACATCGAAGTCACCAAGGATGCCTGGGAAAGTCAAGCAGGCATCCGTGAGAGGTATCGCAAATACTTCGAGGGCGACATTTTCGATGAGCG
>JBGPEF010000214.1:0-8628 GCA_041482675.1 Tepidisphaeraceae bacterium
CGAAGAACTCCTTGACGCGCTTGGCGGTTGTTGAGGGGAAAAAATCCTTCAAATCCATCCTCACCAACACCGCCTTCCCCACGTGCGGCAGGGCGTTGGAGACAATGGAATGTCCGCGTGAAAAGCCAGTGGCGCAGACGTGCGTCTTGAGGCCGCCCAGCACCCGCCGCAGGATCTGCCGCTGCATCTGCTTGAGCTCTTTCACCGGCGCGAGGATTTTTCTGACGCCTTTTCGGCGCTTGGGGATTTGAAACTGCTGATAGGCGATATGGAGGCCGGAAAGCTGGGCCTCTGTCATCTTCAGCCGCTGCGCCAATTCGCCAATGCCGCGGCCGCTTTTGGGTGGCGCACTCCCGCGTAGCCAGCTTAAGAATCCCATCGAACCACTCTCCGCCCGGGACGTGAATATGCAAAAAAAGCGGGCACGAGCCGAAACTCGCGCCCACGCCACCTTGCGCAGTGATGCGATCACTGTCACTAGCTTACGGAGGGTCTCATCTCGACCCGGCTGACGAAACATCAGCCCGTGCTCTGCAATTGAGCACCACCAAGGCAGCTAATGAAGGATCATCCACCCCGGCCCGCCCGCGCGTCAATAGAAAATGCGTGTTGCCGAATTTGAAATTTGAGTCTTGAAATTTGAGATTTTAAATTCCGCCGCGCTGGATCAGTTATCCGTGGCGGATCGCTCATCCACCGGCACGCCAGGCGCTGCGATGTGACCGACGATGCGATGCACCGTCTTCATCAGATCATCCAGCAGCCGCTGTGTCTTGGGCAGAATCTCGATGATCCCAAACGACCGCGTCCGCCTCGCCACATCGGCGGTGTCCAGCGCCGTGATCAGCACCACCGGCATTTCCTTGTGCTTTTTGGCCTGGCGCAGGATCTGGAGAAATGTCACCCCGTCCATCCCCGGCATCATCACATCGAGCAGAATCAGGTCCACGCTGGTGGTGTCGAGAACCAGCAGCGCCTCCCAACCGTTGGCGGCGGGGATCACCTCATGGCCAGCGACGCTCAGGAATTTCCCGAGCACCATGCGGGTGTCCACTTCATCTTCAACAACCAGGATCCGCGCCAACATAACCTCCGCTTGGACCAACCAAGTATCTTATCTTTTCAACCCAAATTCCAGAAGCGCCGAAATTTGGGAAATTTCACAAAATAACTCAGGAATACTTGGCGAGGCGTAAAATCCGCGTTTTCACATCAAAAATGCGGGTTCAACCGGCCGGCTCAATCGTCACCGTCAGCCCCTTGGACTCAAATTGATCCTTATAAAGCTCCGCCCGCTCCTTGTGCGTGGTCAGCAGCAGCGCGACGCCGGCGGTGTTGGCTTCCTCCGTGCGCAGCTTGGCATCCTGCTCTTTCAGCGGCGTCAGCTCCATGATGGTCTTGATGACGAACGGCACCTCGTTCTTGTCATCGTTGTGCAAAAGCACCTTCCACGGCGGCAACGCCTGTGGGGGCTTGCGCTTGGGCTGGCGCTTGCGCACCGGCTTGGCCAGCGCCGGCCCTGTGCCATCTTTCTCTGTTCCCTCCGCGGCAACCTTTTCGTTCTTTTCCTTGGCCATAAACGAGCACCCATAAACGAGCACCGGGAATACTGCGAAGCGGCCACACTCATTGGCCGCGGTTTGAATTATACCCTCTGGCATGTCCGACACCCAACGCTAAACTCGCCGGGCCGGCGACGGTTTCGCCATCGAGCCGCGCTGTTGTATCGGCTATGCCTGCTTTGGCGCATTATTGGCACCTTGCATTATCGGCGCGATCTCGTTTTCCGGATCGCAAAAGGGAGTTTGGAAACCGATGTCCAAAACCCGACTGATCGCCGGCGCGATGAGTGGAACCAGCGCTGACGGTGTCGATGTCGCGGTCGCCCGCATTGAAGGAATTGGGATCAATTTAAGCGCTTGCGTCCTTCACCACCATCATAGGCCATATCCCCCCGAACTGGCCGCAAGCATCGTCAAGCTTCGAGAAGATGGCCACACCACATTGGCCCAGATGGCCGACCTGGCGCGGCAAATCTCGCTGATCTACGCCGCGGCCGTGAATGAAGCACTGGTTGGGGCCCACCTCAGCTCGTCCGATCTGTCGGCCATCGCTGCCCACGGCCAAACCCTCTTTCATCTGCCCCCACAAACCATCCAATGGATCGATCCCGCGCTGCTGGCCGCCGAGACCGGCTGCGCGGTCATCAGCGATTTTCGCCGCGCTGATTGTGCGGTCGGCGGCCAGGGAGCGCCGCTGGTGCCCTTCGCCGATTTTGTGCTGTTTCGCCATGCCCAGAGAAATCGGTTGCTTCTGAATATCGGTGGCATCGCCAACCTCACCTTTCTCCCCGCCGACGCCGCGATGGAGGATGTAATCGCCCTCGATACCGGCCCGGGAAACTGTATCAGCGACTGGCTTTGCAGGCGATTTCGGCCGAATGGTCCCGCTTACGACGATGGCGGCGCTCTGGCCCTCCGTGGACGGCCGCTGGAGCATGTCGTCAAGCGCGTTCTCGATGGGCCCTTTTTCAAGCGCCCAGCGCCACGCTCCACCGACGGGCCTCACATGATCGAGGCCTTCCGCGATGGCTTCGACGGCGCGCTGGGCGATCACAAGCTCGAAAATCTTCTGGCCACCGCCTGCGCGATTACCGCCGGCGCAATCGCCTCTTCAATTCAGCCTCTCCCCAAAGCACCCGATGAACTCATCGTCAGCGGAGGCGGCACGAAAAATCAGGCGATGCTCAACCGCATCAAAGAAGCCCTGCCTTCCGCTCGCCTGCTGCTCAGCGATGAGCTTGGTATTTCCAGTGCCTCGAAAGAGGCTCTCGCTTTTGCGTTGCTCGGCGCGGCGACGCTGGATGGCACTCCCGGCAATGTGATTAGCGCCACCGGCGCTCGCCGGCCGGTTGTATTGGGAGCGATCACGCCAAAACCATAATTAATTTATGCCTCCAGCATCCTTACCGTCTCTTCCGCCTCGTCCCAACTCCGGCCACAAAGGCCTCTTCGGCCGCATTCTGGTCGTCGGCGGAGACGATGGCATGATCGGCGCGCCCACTCTTGCCGCCACGGCGGCTTTGCGGATGGGCGCTGGGCTGGTGCAGCTCGCGGTGCCACGCTCGATTCTCCACGCTTGTCTTTCGATCACGCCCGAGCTGATCGGCGTGGGTCTGGGCAAGGCGACGCCCAAAGAAGAAGTGCTGAAATTCGCCGAGATGGCCGACGCCATTATCATCGGCCCCGGTCTGGGTCAGTCTCCAGATGCGTTGACGCGTCTGGATCGCCTCATTCGGCTCGAAAAGCCGATGGTCCTCGACGCCGATGGCCTGAATCTTCTGGCCAGGGAAAAACGCTGGCCGGCCTATTTCAAAGCTCGCGCCGTCTTGACCCCTCATCCCGGCGAAATGGCCCGACTGATCAAGCTGCTGGGCAAGGACACCGTTCCCACTGACGACGCCGGCCGACTGGAGTTGGCCCGCCAGGCGGCCACGTCTTTCGGCCAGACCGTGCTCCTCAAGGGCCACCGCACCGTCGTCACCGATGGCCAGCGCAATTACATCAACCAAACCGGCGACTCGACCCTCTCAAAAGCCGGCGCTGGCGACATCCTCGCCGGAATCATCGGCTGTCTGCTGGCGCAAAAGCTTTCACCCTTTGATGCCGCATGCCTCGGCGCTTATTTGCATGGCCGCGCTGGCGAACTGGCGGGGGCAAAGATCGGAAAGAGGTGTGCGCTGGCGCGTGACGTGTTGACTTCCCTGCCCGCCGCGATCGCAGAGATCGATAAATGAGTTACCGGCGTCTTTTGTGACGTCTGGAAAGCGGAATCTTCGAACCGATCGTCAGCGGCCGCGGTTTGAGCGTTACCGGCTGTTCATCAGGAGGGTGTCTTGAGGCGATGGGCGGCCCCGGCGTCATTTGCTGGGGCTCTGGCTGGCGATCCTGTCCTGGCCCACGCTCCGCCCAGTCCGACGGCACCGGCCGCGACGCAAATCCCTCCACCGTTGCCTGCGGGACCAGCATATTGATCAGCTCTTCCACGCGCGTCAGTTCTTCGCCCTGCTGCCGCGTGACGAGTGTAAACGCCTTGCCCTTCGCTCCCATTCGCGCGGTGCGCCCAACCCGATGAACGTATACCTCCGGGTCTTCAGGAATATCAAAATTGATGATGTGGCTGATGTCCGCCACATCGATGCCCCGGCTGGCCAGGTCGGTCGCCACCAGCACATCGAATTTCCCACCCCGAAACGATTTCATCACCCGATCGCGCTTGTTCTGCGCCAAATTTCCGTGAATCTCCCGGCACTCGATCCCATCGGCGTGCAATTTCTTGGCGAGCTTCTGTGCGCCGTGCTTGGTTTTGGTGAAGACGATGGCCAGATCGGGATTCTCCTGCTCCAGGAGCGCCCGCAGCAGGCGATATTTATCCCACGGCTGCACCGACAGGTAATACTGCTCCACTTCCTCCACCGTCGGCTTCTCATCTGAGCCCGGCGCTATCAGCTTCTCGATCGGCTCGCGCATATAGGTCCGGGCCAGTTTCTCGATCTCGCCGGCGATGGTGGCCGAGACAAACATCGTCTGGTGCGTCTTATCAAACGCCGGCTGGCTCTGGCCCTGACCCTGACCCTGGCCCCTCTCCTGTCCTTCTCCCGGTTGCTGCGAATTCTCTTCAAATTGCCCCACCCTTCGGCCCCCGCCCCGCACGCGGGAAAGAATGTTGCGAATATCATCACGAAACCCGATGTCCAGCATCCGATCCACCTCGTCGAGCACGATGAACCGGATGTTGTTGAGGTTGATGATCCGCCGATCCAGCAGATCGATCACCCGTCCCGGCGTCCCCACCACGATCTGCGGATGGTGCTTCAGGAACTTCATCTGCGCCGCGATCTTCTGCCCGCCATACACCGGCACCGTGCGGACGGGCGTGTATTTCCCGATCCGCTTGATCTCAACATCCACCTGCATCGACAGCTCACGCGTCGGCACCAGGATCAGCGCCTGCGTCGCCCCCTCCCGCTCGCATTTTTGCAAAATCGGAATTCCAAACGCCGCCGTCTTGCCCGTCCCCGTCCGCGCCTGCCCCAGGATGTCAAATCCCGCCAGCGCCTTGGGAATCAGCAGCTTTTGAATTTCCGACGGGATGATGAATTTTTCTTCCGCCAGTGCGCGCAGGATTGACGGCCGGACTCCAAGGGCTGCGAACGCGTCGGGAAAGGGATGTTCTATCTTGTCGGTCAAATCAGTCTTCGCAAAAGTGGGCGGGATTGTATCGGTGGTGGCCTCCGGGCTCAATGCGATGGGGCAGGCCAATTCAAATGCTTATGCAAAAACTCAAATGTCCCCTTCCCATTGATCGTATGCGGCCCCACAAACCACTCGATCTCACACGTGTCCTTCAACCCCAGCCTCGCCTCGTATAAATGCCGCACTTTCGCAAACTCGTGCCCCACTTTTTCATCCGGCGCAACCCCATCAAAATGCCCCCGTTCCACCATGAACGGCCGGGGGGCAATCAGCGCAGCCATTTCCGAATAATTGAAAGTCGAACCCAGATCAAACTCAAAAATCTCATACTCCCCCGTCCAGACATAGGAATAGGGACTTCTCGTCGAGGCATTTTTCCAAACCCACTCGTTGAAATCGGCCGAGCAGATCGACAGGCAATAATCCGTCAACAATGCCGGCACACGCATCGCCGTCTTCCCCCCATAACTCAGCCCATAGAACCCAATCCGCTTTCCATCCACGTTCGGCAGCGTCTTGAGCCAGTTGATGATGGCCTGATGCTGCGGGGTGATAATTGAGAACAAACTCTTGCCCAGTGGATTGGCCTTGCGCTGCAAGCTGCGGAATCGGTCGGTGAAAATGTACGGATTCTGCGGCGCGAAGGTGATGAAGCCGCGCTCCGCCAGTTTCGCGGCGAAATCGTGATACGAATCCTTGTTCCCGGCGATCACATCCGCCGGCCTGCCCTCCAAACCGTGCTGGCACACCACCACCGGCCGCCTCTCGCCCTCTTTCAAATCCGTGGGCAATAGCAAAACACCGTAGGCAAACACATCTTCAAAAACATCGATCACCACCTCATAACCGCGCCATTTTTCGGTCTCATACGCCAGCCGAGTCCGCGGCCGGGCAGCCAAAAGTTGATAATCAAATTTTCCGATCACCTGCTCATAAAAAATCTTTCGATATTCATCCGAAGTTTTCGCATATTCCTCGGGTGACTTCGTATTCAGCTTCTTCATGAATTCCACCCGCACCGCCGGGCTCTGCTCCAGCAGCCATTGCGTATCCTCTTCAATCTGGTGTATCTGCCGCGCCTGGCGCGGGGCTGAGTCAAAGTTGGCCCGTTTTTCCAGTGGAATTTTCTGCATCGGCGTAAGCGTCATATTGGGCGAGAGTGCTGCCAGGAATGGGCGGAGCGCCTCTTCGCTCCCATACGCTTCACTTCCATCGCCGCGGGCAACGGCCGCAATATTCAGCCCGAAATCCTTCGCCATCGATCGCGCCCGCTCGGTCTCATTACGCGCTGCATCCACTCCCGGCGTCACCAATTCCGCCGGTGCTCCCCCATCGCCGCGCAGCACCGCCTCCGGCCCACGGGCAACCTCCACAATCACCGCCCGCGGCGCAACCATCGCCGCCAGTTCCGCATCACCAAACTGCTCCAGCAGGCCAAATACATTTCGATCGATCGGCTGCTGCCAGATGTCCCGCCGGTCTCCAAAATATCCGCTGACACAAACGGCTTTCACGCGCCTATCCAGCGCTGCCGAATACAGAGCAATCATTCCACCCTCGCCCCTTCCAATCACTCCAACGCTCCCGCCCTCCTTCGCCAACCAATCCACCGCCGCCATCACTTTCTGCACCTCATACCCAATCAAATGCCTCCCCAGTTCAAAACCCGGCCGATACAAAAACTCCCTGCTCGACAGATTTGCCCGACCATTGCGTGCCTCCTTGTGCCGGTCGATCAACACCGGCACCACAACCCGGCACCCACTCTCCGCCAGCCGCCGCGCATACTGCGAATCGGCTGCCACCCCATCCGCCAACCCGCAAATCTGCTCCGGCAACTGATCGGCATCCGCCAGCGCAACAACATTCGTCACCGGCTTGCCCCTTTTCGGCTCCAGCAACAATCCCTCCCCCCAGACATCCCTCACCACCGGCCAGCGAATGGCGAAGACGGTGTAGCTCTCCGTTTCGACCACCATCGTCGCTCCGCCAACGCTGGCCACGACCTCCGGCGCATCAAACTGACGCCTCTGATCCCGCACCCCCAGAATATGCGCCAGCCGCTGCCGATTCGGCTCCAGCGACTTCTGATAACTCTCCGCCGACGAATAATCCCGCTTCCAATACTGCCCCCGCCGCCCATTGGACTTCTCAATCTCCCGCAGCAAAAACCGATCGATCCCCGCCACCATTCTGCTGGCAATGTCATCATCCCAAACCAGCGCCTCCGTCCCCGGCAATCGCGGCTTCTCCTCTGCCGCCGCCGTCCCCGCAGCGATGAGAATGAAAAGCAGCGTGTGCCGTAGGGTGTGCTGTAGGGTGTGCTGTAGGGTGCGTTTCAACGCACCATCAAAAAACTCCGCTCGCAATCCCGAGATTTTCATTGATATGCTCCAGATTCAATCCCCCAATCACCAGCGTCCCCACCTCTTTCTTCCTCAATATAAATGGAATCGCCTCCCCCGCCGAAATCATCCCCGACGCCAGTGGCTTCTTCACCAAAACCGCCACCCCCCGCTTCCCGGCCTCCTCGATCACTCCCTCATGCGACCCATCCTTCGGATGAAACTCCACCATCAGCGCATCCGCCCATTTCAGCGCCGCCCGCGCACTCTCCACCGTCTTCCCCGACAACCCAATAAACCGCACCTTCCCCCGCTTCTTCGCATCCTCCATCGCGGCCACCGTCTCACCCTCGACCTCGCGCCCATCCGAATGAATAAACAAAAACTCCACCCACTCGGTCTTCAATCGCTTCAAACTCCTCTCCAAACTTTTGATCACCGCATCGGCGGAAAACTCATACGACGATTTCCCCCCCTCAAACGTCTCCCCCACCTTCGTCGACAAAACAATTTCCCCCCGCCGCTGCGAAATATGCCTCCCAATCCGTTCCTCGCTGATGCCATAAGCCGGCGCTGTATCAATCAGATTGATCCCCAGATCCAGCACCCCATTGAGCAATCTCCCCGCCTCCTCTTCCGAGGGCAGTGGATAGCTCTGCGCATATTTGATCTTCTCATTTCGCCCAATCTTAAACGCCCCAAATGCAATCGGGCTCACCTTCAATCCCGTCTTCCCTAGCGCGCGGAAAACCATTGCCCCTCCCTCTCCCACGGCGGCCGCGCCACCGGCGGCCCTGCCCACTCCTTTGGAAGTTGAATGTCGGACGTCAAACGTTGGAATTTGATCTCCTTGATCACCCGCTCCGCCAACCGCGGCGCCAGCGCCAGCTTGGTCGGAAAAACCGTGATCACATTCCCTTCACTCAGCACATGCACATCATCCGGCCGCTGCCCCGTCCCCGTCGCCGCCTCGGCCCGATCAATTCTGCAAGTTGAAATCTCCACTCCCCCCAAATCCACCCCCGGCA
>JBGPEF010000215.1:0-8598 GCA_041482675.1 Tepidisphaeraceae bacterium
GTCCGTTGTTCGTGGTCAGTTGTTGGGGAAGGGGAGGAAAAAAAGTAGCGCGAGAGGGGTTGGGACGCGGTTTTTCATAAACTTGGTTTGGGGGCGGGGTTGTGGAGGGGCGGGACAGGAAATCGCCAAAAAACGCGAGTCCTTTCCGAGTCCTTTTCGAGTCCTTTTTGCGTCCCGAATGAGTCCTTTGGGCGAGAAAGCGGGTCCCGGGGAAATGAAAAGCGGGTCGGAGAACGAGGGTGGGGGAAATGGGTTCGTTTTGCAGAGGGGATGCGAACGCGGAGGCGCAGAGACGCGGAGACGCAGAGACGGGAAGAGGGGAGATGACGGAGGGATGACGAATGGGTTCGTTCGGTAGTTTTGGGGTTCAGGGGTCGGGGTCTGGGGTTCAGTGAGGGCAGGGGATCAGCGTTGGGACGGCTGAGTGGGTGAGACGAGAGCATTTACTTCCCCCTTTCGGTTAGTGGGTCTATCGCATTATATATACGTCAAGGATTGGGATTTGTTTGGTATAATCAAGCCGAAAATCAGAAAATCTGAACCTGAGATTCGGGGGAAATAGTCTGGCGGCGGAAGAGCGGGATGGCGGGGGGGTTATTTTGGATTGCTGGTGTTGATGAGGCGCTCTTGTTGGGCTTTCCAGGCGTCGGCGGCGGCTCTGCGGGCGGCGGCTTGCTCGGGAGTGACGAGATCGCCACCCCAGCGGCAGTCGGTTGGTTCAAATTGTGGATCGTGGGAGCAGCCGGCGCAGATGACGAGCAGCAGCAGTAGAAATCCGTTTCTCATGAGTTCTCCTTGGCGGCAATTTTACCAAAGGGAGACACAAACTGCCGGAAGCGCTCGAATTTGGTATCGGGATCATTGGTTTACGCGCTGGAGGACGGCGTAGGTGAATTGCTGGGGTTTGCCCCAGGGGGTGAGGTGGGTTTCGGCGGCTTGCTTCTTGAGGGTGAACGATGGGACGAATTCGGCGGCGAGGTTTTGGGGGTCGTAGCGCTGGACGGCCAGGCCGCTGCACTGGTCGGGGCCGTCGGGGGCGAAGGTGCTGATGATGAGATGGCCGGCTGGGGGGATGGTGCGCTTTGCGAGGGAGATGTATTGGCGGCGGTCGTCGGGGCTGGTGAGGAAGTGGAAGACAGCGCGGTCGTGCCAGAGGTCGAAGTGGCCGAGATCGGGGACGGTTGTGATATCCGCGACGATCCAGCGGATGAGAAGTTGGCGCGGGCCGAGGCGGGCCTGGCTGCGAGTAAGGGCGGCTTGGGAGATGTCGAGGACGGCGAGTTGGGGGATTTTGTCATCGAGGAGATGGTTGATGAGTGGGGAGGCGCCGCCGCCGATGTCGATGAGGGAGTGGATGGGGAGCAGCTCGCGGATGAGGGAGAGGGAGAGGGTGGGGTGGGGCTGGGTCCAACTGAACTGGTCGTCCTGCTTGGTGGCGTAGATGGAGTCCCAGTGGTCTTTGGGGGGCATGAAGGGATCATAGGGATGGGCAAGCGCTTATCCAATAGAGGTCCGGACTGGCTTGCACGCATGGGTAGTTTTTAGTAGATAAGTAGGAATGTCCCTCTTCTACGCTGCCTCTTCTACGCTGCGACGGCGGTGGGAACAGCACCTCCGCGGTGGCCGCTGGGCGGGTTTTGGGAGGATGGTCAGGTTGACCAACTGGCGTTCTGAAGCACCACGCGGTAGCCGTCGGGGTCGGCGAAGGTTTTGCCGTTTTTGTCCCAGTAGGGGTTGAACGCCTTGACGGGCTGGTGGCCCAGGGCCTGCAACCTGGCGACGATCCGCGTCCACTCCTGGGCATCGGGGAGGTAGAAGACCAGCAGGTTATCGTCGGTGGGGGCGCGGCCGGAGTTGTGGCCTGCTTTGTGGGTAAATTCCAGATGCCAGGGAGCGGTCTTGTGGCCGAGCATCACGCCGTCGAAGCCGTCGTGGTCCTTGAACTGGAAAAGCAGCTCGAAGCCGAGGGCGTCGCGGTAGAACTGGACAACGGCCGCGAGGTCGTCGGAGGGGCGGGCGATGCGCAGGTGGGCGTTGGCGAGATCCGGGGGTTTGTGCATTGGGTGTTTTTGTCGAGCAGTGCGCACCTTTTCTGTTTCAGGCTGGGTGATGTCAAGTCGGGGGTGGCGGAAATTCCCGCATCGGAGGCGGTGGGGACGGTGGGTCGGTAACGTGTGGCTTTCGGGAAAATTGGACCTATCCCCTTTTTCTATCCCGACTTGGACAGGCGTCTGAGGCGAGCGACGGATTCTTTCGCGCACTTGAGGGCGCGAGGACGGGAGGAAACCGTATGGACGGAGTGAATGACTCCCCGGCCAGGAGACTTTGGGACGCAGACAATATCTGAGGATGAGTTGATTCGGCAGGTGGTATTAATTTTGCAAAACGAGCTTTCATTTCCCTAAACCCATCAGCATTCTTTCGCGATGGTTCTTGCTTTTGCACCGTGGGGAGTTGGGCAGATCAATACGTGGGATGGATCATCCTCATCTGGATCGGGGACAACTTTGTAGCCGAGTTGGCGAGGGAGACCGGCTCGAAAGGCGGCAATCTTATCGTCGGGGAAACCATGCAAGACCTTTTCTCGGGTCGTCTTGATTGACCAGTGAACTGACAATTCGCCCGAAAGGCGATCAATGAATGCAACTTTGGCGGGTCGATCATGTCCTTCCGGGCACCAGTCTGGAACGACAATCCTACGCCATAGGATTTGATCGTCACCGATCGATCCGTCGTCGACGCGATCAGGCATTGCTCAGATCCCCGAGAAGATATGGATCATTGAAGGGGGACGATCCCCATCTGCTGTAGCTGGAATTGAAGCAAACTGTCTGCGCCATGCTCGGCATCAATCGAGTAGGTCGCCGATCCCTCTGGTAACACCTCGACCATCAGCTCCTCCGTGTCTGTATCCCATGAAATGCCGATCCCGCCACCCGTCATGGGAAAGATGTTGGGCTTCGGAACGTTCTTGCTGACATTTGTGATTATGGCTCTTGCCATGCGCAAGGCCGCGCGTGTGATCGGTGGGCTTCCATACCCGTCCCAATTCGCCGCCTTCGCTTCAAGTTCGGCCAGCCGCTGTAAAGCGTACCTCAGCCACGACGCTGCTTCAGAGCGGATTGTCACCCCGCTCCATTGATGGATGAGTTCCGCGCCGTACACAAGTTCAACGCATTCCTTTGCGACTGCCGGCATGGCGTACCTGTTCCTTTCCCCAAATTGTATGCATTTTGTCGGTAGTTATCGCTTCAAAGCCATTGACGATCCAGACGTGGCCGAGGTCCAGCCACTCACTGACGTCCGTCCACTCGCCGGATTTCGGTCGCCCGCGCGTCGTCAGTGAAAGCTGAATTAATTCCTTGCCGTCCTGGTGACGTATGACCGGGTCCATCTGAATGTGCAGAATTCCCTTTTCGGCGGGCATCGCATACCGCAGCGCGAGGCCGGCGTCTTGAAGAGGCGGAAGGAAATCTCCAACTTGGTCGCCGGCCCAGTATCGTAGCACCTCGCCAAGTTGCGCGAATGAATCCCAGCCCAGACCTTGCTCAATGTGATTGATGTATGTGATTTCGCACTGACGAATCGAAGGTTTGCCAAGCCCATTGCTCTCCAGGAAGGCAAGAAACCGTCGCCAATCTGCTTCAAATATCGGCTTGATGGTTTCGTAATGCGGGTAATCGCCCCCGTCGCATTTCCGCCAGTTGTGAATAAAGCGATCTCTCTGCACTTGGATTAGGCGGGTGGAGTCGTGGTTGATAAACCAGCATCGAACGTCTGGTATCACTCCCGCTCTAACTGCGAGAAACTCCGCCCCCGGCCGGGCAGTCACGGTGGGATTCGGCACCAGCGGCGCATGCACGTCAAACTGTGGGTACTCGTCGCGGATCTCCTGATAAAACAAACCGAAGTGCGGCACCGACCATTGGGCCAACCTCTCGAACTCAACGCCCATCACGATTTCGGTGACCGGAGGATTCGCGAATCGCGGCAATTCCTGTGAGGTAGTCACGATAGGCTCAGTGTGTTTTCAATGGTGAACGCGGTGCCAAGAGACATCATCACGATCAGCTTACTTGAGTCAAGGATAAGTCGTTTAAACGCACAGCCTACGCTTGATATCGACCAACGGTGAAGGGTAAATCGGTTACCTGGATTACCCAAGTCCGATAACCGGAGTCGGGCAGCCGCTGACTCTTAATGAGAATCATCATGTCGGAAGTGTCTGTGTCGGTCGGTCTGGCTGTCGAGCCAATGGGTCGGCGTTGGCCGGGCCGGCGACCAATCGCATTACGAACAGCGCGAGAGCCAGGAGGCCGGCCCAACAGGCGGCGTCGATGAATACGATTCGAATGCCGGGGGCGAAGACGATGAAATCCGGGAGCCAGGCGGCGACTCGGTAGTCTCGGACCGTGCCCAGGATGGCCAGGACGATGAGGAATGCCGCTTGGCCGCGCAGGCCGAAACCGCGGGTGAGCCGCCAGCCGATGAGGGCGAGTGCAGCGAAGATAAGGACGATGACGGGGTACATCAGGAGCGGGCCGAAGGGTGTGTGGACGAACGGGTAATGCCACCATCCCAGCTTATGGGCCAGGAATTCGACGCCGAGGCCGACTATGGCGACGGCCAGGCCTCCAAGCAAAGCGCCGGTGATTCGCCGCTTGGTGGCGCGGGTGAACCAGGCGGTTGCGACCAGCACCGCCAGGTAAACGAAACTGGCGGCGATCAAGATTGACTGCTGCTTTGTCACTTGGGGCTTTGTTCGCTTCCGCGGGTCAATCGCGGCGGCGGCGCGTGGCCAGGATTGCGAGGCCGAGGGGGAGGAGGGAGAGGGTGGCCGGCTCGGGGATCAGGGGGGTTCGGACGTCGTCGATTTGGACGTACTCGTTTTTGACCATGGAGAGGAGGAAGGTGCTGTAATAGCGGAATTCGACCTGGGCCGAATCGCCGACGGTTGCGCCGAAGAAGCCGAGGTCGATGAGGCGGGTGATTTTGGGTGCGCCGCCGCTGTAGGGGGGGCCGAGGCTGGTGGTGTCGTGGGTCATGACGATCCAGGGGCCGCCGTTGATGCTGAGGTCGGTGTCAAAGGCTTCGAAGGCATCGACGCGATCGTAGTTGATGGTGTAGCGGAGGGAATTGCCGCCCGCGCCGGCGTTGATTTTGAAGATGGGGGTGAGGAGGGAGATGTCGTACTGGCCGGAGTGGTTGTGGGAGCTGGCGGTGGCGGCGAGGCCGAGGCCGTTGGTGTAGTTGAGCATTCCTTCGGTGGTGTTGACGGTCCAGGGGACAGCGCTGAAGTCGGGGCTGCCGGGGATGGGGAAATTGTCGTGGATGGTCCATGAAGCGGGGATGCCGCCTTCAAACTCTTCAGTGACGGTTTGCCCGAAGGATGTCGCCGCCGCGAGGGCTGCGAAGAGCCCGCCAACCCATAAACGCTTGATCATTGCCCTGCCCTCCGACATGTGCCCGGCCCGAGATAGAAGAAGCCGCAAAAATATTAATCTACAAATTGCGCGGCGTCAAAGATTTTCCCGCGAAATGACAGGCGGGTGGGGGGGGATGGCTGGTCGCCAGGGGTCTTGGGGGAGGTGAGGTGGAGGTGGGGGGGGGAAATGTGCATCCCAACGAGGGCGTCGGTGCCGCAGGGCACGGCGGCTGAAGCCGCCCCTACAGCGCTACAGCGACTCAAGTTGCGCGTTTGTGCTTGCATTCAGAGACTGTCTGGCGCAGAATTGTGAAAGTTCAGGGCAGTCTCATATCAATTTGTGGAAGGATGGGTAAAGCGATGCGGGCAAAGAAGCTTTTGGCCGGCGGTCTGCTGGCAGGTCTGGCTCTGGGTTGCGCGACCTCGGACGTGCATGCCGATGCGATCCTGGGAGAGTTTTATTACACCATTTTCAACGGGCAGCCCAACGTCAAGAAGCGGACCTTCACCTATGACGGCGCTACTACTTTTGCAATTAGCGGGGCCACGGTTATCGCGACGACCAACGGCGCTGATGGCGTGATCTTCGCACCCGATGGCGACCTGATCGTCGGCGGGCAGGGCAATATCATCCACAAGGTGAATCCGGGAACAGGGACGGTTGTCAGCAGGACGGCCGGGGGCGCTGCCTCGTTCCACGTGTCTTTGGATCCGAGCGGCGCCAAAGTCTGGACCACCGGCATTCCGGGGGCGCTCGCGGAGGTTTCGCTGACGCCGTTTTCCAATGGCGTCGTGCACGCGCTTTCCGGGCCGGATACCGCGATCACCAGCATCTCATTCGACTCGACCGGCCAGGCGTATTACACGGCATCTGGAGCCGCCGGTACCGGCAATTTCGGCAAGATCGATCTCACCACGTTCACAACCACGCGCTTTTTGAGCGGCGTTGCAGCCGCGCATGGCATGTCATTCGATCCATTCACGGGTGACCTGATGCTATTTGGTGATTCGCACATCAGCCAGGTCGATACGACAACGATGACGATCGTGTCGGATCGGATATTTGCGGGCATGGTGTTCGACCAGGGCGCGGTGGATGGCACGGGGCATGCGTTTGTGGCGAGCAACACAGGCGACATGCTCTTTGTTGATTACAAGAACACCGGGCAGATTGGCAGCTTGAGCAACTTTTCGTCGCTGCAATTCCTGGAGGCCAACCTGGACGATATTGCACCGCTGTCGGGACCTGGCGCGGCAGTGCCCGTGCCGGCCGCGATTTGGGGTGGATTGGCGCTGCTGGGAGGTTTGGGAATTCGGCGGGTGCGCGGTGCGGTTCGGTCGCATCCACTGGAATAGTCTGATTTGAGCGAGCCAAAAAAGGGGACCGCGGCGTTTTCGGTTGTCGCGGGGTTTGCAACCTTGGCGCAGGTGGGTTCTGTTCCTCCGCCTGAGTCATCAGAGGATGCCCTGCCTGCGCCCGGGGGAGTGAAAAAGATTCAATTGACGCTTGGCTGGCATGGGACTTACCATCTTTGGTGAGGGAAGAGTTGCTCACCGTGGCCGGACAACGCGTAAAAAGGGGTAGAAGAGGTAATTGTGGAACAGACCCCTCGTAAAATCGGCTCGTTTCTGTGGATGTATCCCGTGGTGCTGCTTTTGGCGCTGGTGGTGCTTGGGGGAGGGATTTATCAGGTGGCCAGCGGGAAGGGGGATTACACCATTCTGGCGGCGGGGCTGATGAGCGTGATTGGGGTGCTGCTGGTGTGGTTTTTCAACATCAATCTGCGGGCGCAGCGGCAGGAGGATGTGCAGCGGTCGGAGGAGCTGTTTGGGCCGGTGAATGAGCGGCTGCAATATATTTCGGTGCTGCTCAATCAGGTTTCGGAGCAGCAGTTGATCAGTGAGCGGGCCAAGGGGATCGCGTTTCGGGAGAGCGAGCGGGATGCGCTGCGGCGGGCGATTCGGGAGGAGATGCATCGCAAGGACTGGGATGCAGCGCTGGTTCTGGCCAACGAGATCGAGGCGGTTTTTGGATATAAGCAGGAGGCGGACCGGTTTCGCGAGGAGATTTATAATTCGCGCGAGGGGGAGGTCCGCAAGATCGTCAACGAGGTGCTGGGGAACATCGACCGGCAATGCAGGGCGGAGCAGTGGACGGGGGCGCTGCGCGAGGCCGAGCGGTTGATGGGGATGTTTCCCAACGATGCGCAGGTGCAGAACCTGCCCAATGAAATCGAAGGGCGGCGGCAGGGGCACAAGAAGCAGTTGCAGGACACGTATTACGATGCGGTGAGCCGGCATGATGTGGATGGGAGCATTGAGATACTCAAGAAGCTGGACCCGTATCTGACGCCGGCCGAGGCGGAGGCGCTACAGGAGAGCGCGCGGCAGATATTCAAGGACAAGTTGATGCTGCTGGGCCAGCAATTCACGTTGGCGGTGCGGGATCACAACTGGAACGAGGCGATCCGGCTGGGGGAGAGCATCGTGACGGAGTTTCCCAATTCACGGATGGCGCAGGAGGTGCGGGACAAGATGGAATTGCTGCGGCAGCGGGCGGGGGAGATGGAAGCGGTGGGATAGGGAATTCACAGGGAATTCACCACGAAGGGCGCGAAGACACGAAGGCCACCTAGTCGGAGCGCGCAACTCTGTAGTCCGGCATCGACTTTCCTTTTTTAAAAAACAAAACAGTGCATCCCCTCAGAGTTGCGCATTGCGCCAGGCGATGCTTCGTGGCTTCGTGAGCTTCGTGGTGAAGGAGAACCGGCGTTAGCGGACATTCCACTTCGTCAGACCCGAGGCGGGCTGGAAGAGGAGGAAGGAGTTGAGGTCGTCGATCATCTGGCGGTTTTCGTAGTGCCAGTTGCGCATGGTGAGGTTGAAGCCTTCGCCGGTGGCTTTTTCTTCGGGGAACTGGATGGTGGGGAGGCCGCCGGAATAGGCGGGGGTGGCGCAGCCGGTGGAGAAGATGGACAGGCCGGCAAGAGCGACAAAAAGGAGGGCAAGCTTCATAGGGTTACCCACAGTTGGAAGGTCTATTGGTTTTTGACTCAAAGCCGCATGGGGAATGTATACGGAGGGCGGGGCGGTGTCAAAAGGAAAGCGGAAAGGGCGAAACGAGGGGGGTGCGTGACGCCTTTGGCGGTTAATAATTGCGTTGTGTGGATACA
>JBGPEF010000216.1:0-8592 GCA_041482675.1 Tepidisphaeraceae bacterium
CGTAGCCGCGGCGGACGAGGAACTTGTAGAAGCTGCGCAGGGTGGCGAGCTTTCGAGCGGTGGTGCTCTTGGTGTAATTCTGGCCGTAGAGGTAGGCCAGGAATTCGCGGACCACGAGCGGCTCGCAGGCCACCTGGCGCTTGTCCAGTTCCTGGTCGGTGATCGGGCCGGAGTTCTGATGGCCATGGCCGATAGCGCCGGAGAGGAACTGTCCAAACTGGATCAGATCTGCGCCGTAGCTCTTGACGGTGTAGTCGCTGAAATGTCGCTCGAGCTTGAGATAGTCGAGGAATTGGCGAACCAGTGGGGAGAAGACCTTTTCGGTTACAGCCGCGTGCGATCCATCGATCTGGGGGTTCATAAGCACCAAGGCGTGGCGATGACCTGATCTATTGTCCTGCCACACCGCCGGCGAAGTACGGGGTGGCCCGATTGCAAGGAGCAACCTGTCCTCCGACAAGCAGCTCTCACTTGCGATTCGGGAATGTGCGGTTTCATCGGGGGGCGTGGCGAGCAGCGCGGCGGATGGTTTTTCAATCCTTCGAAATCCGCCGCACGATTTTTTGCCCCGGACGAGCGACTCCGTCGCCTCCGCATCAGACCTTCAAGAGTTGTTCCAGTAACCTTTAGGTCCGGGAAACAACTTCCTATGCCACTTTTTTCGGCATATAGGCCTTCAATTCTTTTGCTAAATGCCGTCCGAGTTGATGTGAAAGGATTGCGGCGTCAAACCAGTCGAAATTACACTGCTTCTTATGCACCATCTCAACGAGGGCGTCGAGGACCTTGCTTTCCTGGCCGATTTCGTACCGGAAGCAGTAGTATTGATCGCCCTTGACCAGACTGAGAGTCTTCATGTCGCCCATTCTTAACTCCAGGGATCGCGGTTGATCCCAATGCCCGATAACCCCGGATGTACATCCGGGGCTTCAAGTCAATTCCATCATCTCGCATCGGCAAGAGCAGGCTTGAGCAATAGCTCTTCGAGGAGCGAGTGATAGACAAAGCCGCAGTAGCGGTCCATTTCGATCAGGTAGCCCCGCGGCCCGTAAGGCCCGGCCGGATCGTTTCGGCCCTGGGCATAGAGCAGAGCCTGCGCCCGCGTCGATCCGTTGGCCGCGTCGAACATTCCCACCACCTGTAGAAAATTAGACCGTGCAGGGGTGGATTCGTTTGGCTTTGGCGAGGCCCGGCGAACCAGCTCGCGCGGATCGACGCCAGTGAGTCTTACGTTTCCTTTATGGAACAGGTGCAGCGACGCGCCCATTTTCGGCGGGTCGTAGGGATCGTAGGCGGTGATGCTGGCGACCAGGAGGGCATCGCAGCCCAGCATGTCGCAAACGATCGCCGCCTGCTCCTCCGATTGCACCTGCTCGATGCGCAAGGCCGCGAAAACCTCGACAACCCGGTTCACGGGCAAAACGTTCAGCCCGGCCGTTTGTTGAAGCTGGGCGTAGAGCAGGTCGGCCTGAAGGATGGGATCGACCTGCGTGACGCCGCTGAGATTCACGGCCGGGGCAATGGCCCAGGTCTGTCGGGTGCTCCCGGGCAGGAACATGGCGGGTTCGCTGCCGTAGTCGGGGGTTTTGCTGGTGCAGCCGAACAGGCCCAGCAGCAAAATGGCCGTCAAATTGTAGGAGATGCTCCGCATCGGCTGTCTCATCCTTGATTGGTGCGGCGAGCCGCACCCTACGGTCTTGACTGTGGCGGGCAGTGCCCACCCTACAGTCTGCGGTGCGGCGAGCCGCACCCTACGAAGCCCGCATCGCGGCGGGCAGTCCTGAAGGGAGGCATGGGGGCGAAACGCCTGCCCATGCAACCCATATGTCGTCAGGGGCGCCCTGGCTCGCGCACATCCGCACTGCGCTGCGGAGCGACGCCATTGGCACCCGGGTTTTTCGTGTTCGAATTCGATTGCGGTTCTGAAGTTGTCGCGGTGGCGTTTCTGGAGGGATCCACGCGGACCGACCAGATGTTCTCCTGCCCGCCGCGGTCGCTGATGAAGAAGACGCGATTGGTTACGGACCAGAAGGGCGCGAGGTTGGTGTTCCCCTCGGCCAGCCGCTGGCGGCCGGAGCCGTCGGCGTTGATGATCCATACCTCCTGCTTCGGCAGGCCCTCATCGTCGTGGGCGGGCTGGAGGATGGTGGTGAAGGCGAGTTGGGTGCCATCGGGGCTCCAGGCGGGGCAGACGACGGCGGCGTTGGAGCTAACGGCGACTTCGGTGTTGCGGCGGGGTTCGCCATCGACCAGATCAAGTGTCCAAATGCTGAACCAGTGCGAGCCGCGCTGGCGGGCGCGCTGGAAAGCGATGCGATCGACATCACGACGGGGAGACCAGGTGGGAAAGAGGCCGGGGCCGAGGGTTTTTCGTTCGCGGGTGGTCAGGTTGAGGGTCCAGATTTCCCATTGGCCGCTGTGGGCGAGGGAGCAATAGGCCAGACGAGTGCCATCGGGGGAGAAACTGGGATGGAGGTCCTGGGTGTGGCCGCTGGTCAGTTGCTCGACATTTTTGCCATCGCTGTCCATCACATAGATGTCCCAGTTGCCGGAGCGCGAGGAGGCGAAGGCGATTTTGCCGCCGTCGGGGCTGAAGGAGGGATGGACATCGTCGGCCGGATCATTGGTGAGCTGGATCACGCTCGATCCATCGACGCGCTGGAGATAAATGTCGGAGCGTTGGCTGTGGCGGGTGCTGGAGAAGGCGATCCATTTACCGGTGGGATCGAGGACGACGTCGGCGTCGTGGCCTTCATCGGTGGCGGTGTGCTGCTGGAAGGAGAGGTTGGAGCGGGATTCGCCGGAGCGATAGATGGCCGGGCGCAGCTCGCCGTAGATGTTGACGATGGGGAAGAGGGCGGTGTCGGGGAGCTGGGGAGCGATCGGTCTGTATTGAGGGACTGGCTCGGGGATCAGGGCCATGGCCTCCTCGGTCGGGGAAACGGGCTGATTGCACCCGGAAATTGCGATGATGCCGACGCAGGCGGCCAGGAGAAGCTTGGGGAATGTGATGGTCATGAATTTCAGCGCTGCGGAAGTCTGCCCCGAAAGGTCCATTCCCGCGTGGGCTGCTATCTCCATCGGCACTATCGGCATAAACAGAATGAGTGGTAAGGATACTGGGTCGGCGCGGACATGAGATGGTTATCGGACGAGGAGGGGAAGCGACTTGAAGGATTGTGGTGCGGCGAGCCGCACCTTACGAGACAAAATGCCAGCCGTGGCAGGGAGATCATTTTCCGGGAGATCATTTTCCGGGCTTGCGGAAAATCTCCATTCCGGCGATGCGCCACTGGCCGTTGAGTCTATACAGGCCAGTGGGTTCGCGGCGGGGCTCGCGGGGGGAAGCGGGCTGAGTGGGATTTGTGGCCGGCTTCTGCTTCTGGAAGCGCACGATGGCCTGTGTCTGCGCGGTTTGAATTCCTTCGGTGGTGGTGGCGAATTGAAAGACATCGTTGCTGGTCGCGCCGTCGATCTTGCCGAAGTATTGTTGGTACGCCTGAAGCTGAACACGAAACACATCGGGCCTGATGACCATCTGAAAATCAGGGGAAAAGAGCTGGTAAGCCTTGTCGTACTGCTCCGCGGCGACGTACTGGCCGAACTGCTCGAGGACCTTGTCAATCTCGCGCTCATCATCGCGCTGCCGGTTCCATTCGAGGAAACTTGAAGCGGCCACGCTGCCGGCGAGGGCGAGAGACAGGAGGATGCCGAGAATTGCCAGTGCTGCGCCGCCCTGGGTGCCATTGCTGTGGCGAACCTGGACGAGTGCGATGACGCCGCTGACGATGCCGGCGGCACCGACGATCAGAAAGGGCAGGCCGAGAAATGCGAGGGCGGTGCAGAGGCCGAGGATGACCGAGACGATGGCGGCGTTGTTGATGGCGACGTAGTCCTGGCTGCCGACGCCGGCGGTGGTGGACATTTTGTGCAGTTTGAGGATGGGGTCGGGCGATTCGGTTTGGGCCGATTTGTCGGTGGAAGGCGGGGTTTTTCTCGGGGGTTCAAGTTCGGGCATTAAGAATTCCGATGCCTAAGGCGGATCATCGAGTCAGCGGACGGCGGACCAGAGTGGCCGCCCCACCAAGCGAAAGTAAACTTCCTATGTCTAAACGTCAACTGATCGAGGGGATTCGGGAGCTGAATCCGACGGCGCAGGGGCCCTTTTTGGCGCAGTTTGATGAGGGAGCGCTGAAACAGTACCTGGACCACCTGAAGGCGGCACAGCTCAAGCGGGTGCATATCAATGGGTGGGTGAGGAAGCGGTCGGATATGCGGATGGTGTCGTAGGACACGCATCACCAGCCGCTTCGTGGTCGTCCATCGTTAATCCAGCGCGCATTTGACCGGCCGGGGGAGTTGGGGTGAGATCGGTAAATGCTGGGCGGGTTGCGAAGCAAACTCGAGCGGGCGGCCGTCATAATCGTGGTGGTGTTGACGCTGCTGGTGTTTTACCCGGTGTACGGCCACGATTTTGTCAGTTGGGATGACACGCACAACCTGGCTGCAAACTCCGACATGCTGGCCCCCTCATGGGAGCGGGTGAAGTGGTATTGGACGCACTCCTATAAGGACCTTTACATCCCGGTCAGCTACACCCTCTGGGCCGGCGTGGCCAGCGTCGCCCGAATCGGCGGCGGAGGCGGGGTGCAGCTCAATCCGGCGGTTTTCCACGCGCTAAACTCATGGCTGCACGTTGCCAGCGCCATCGTGGTCTTCGCGATCCTGCGGCGGCTGTTTGGCAGCGCGTGGGCGGCGCTTTTTGGCGCACTGGTATTCGCGGTGCATCCGGTGCAGGTGGAACCGGTGGCGTGGGTTTCGGGGATGAAGGATGTGCTGAGCGGATTGCTGGCATTGGTGGCCGTGCTGGCGTACATCCTGTTCGCGCAGGGGAATCGGCTGATGTGGCATGCGCTGGCCACGGCTGCGTTCGTGCTGGCGATGCTGGCGAAACCGTCAGCCGTGGTTGTTCCATTGGTCGTATTGGTGATCGAGGTGTTGATCCTAAGGCGGCGGTGGCGCGATGCGCTGGTGGGGCCGTTGCTGTGGTTGGTATTGGCAGCGCCGATTGTGGTGGTGGGGATGTTGGTGCAGAGGGCGGAGTCTTTGCCATTCGTGCCGCCGGTGTGGGGGCGGCCGGTGGTTGCGCTGGATGCGCTGGCGTTTTATCTGCTGAAACTGGTCGCGCCGTTGCAACTGGCGATTGATTACGGGCGCTCGCCGCAGTGGCTGTGGTCATCGTGGCAGATTTGGGTGAGCTGGCTGGTTCCGGTGATGGCCGCGGCGGTGGTGGCGTGGCTGGTATGGCGGTGGAAATTCATTTTTATCGCGGCTGGGCTGGCGGTGATGGCCGTGGCGCTGCTGCCGGTGCTGGGGCTGGTGCCGTTTGATTTTCAGAGTTATTCAACGACGGCGGATCACTACCTTTACTTCGCGATGCTCGGGCCGGCGATGATTGTGGCGGGCGTGGTGCAGCGGTGGACGAAGAGGGCGGTGATTGGTGGGCTGATCATTTGGATTTCAATTCTGGCAGTTCGCAGCAATTTGCAGAGCTGGGTGTGGCATGACTCGCAAACTCTTTTCGAGCACACCGTCGATGCCAATCCCAGCAGCCTGGCCGGGCTGGTGAATCTTGGAAAATATTATGCGGATGAGGCGGAGAGGCTGGCACGAACGGCCCAGGCGGAGGCGGCGAAAATCGCGTTGGCGCGGGCGGTGGATCTCTATGAGCGGGCGGTGAAATACTGGCCGCACGATTTTCAGGCGCGGCAGGGATTGGGCAATCTTTACAAAATGCAGGGCAGATGGCGCGACGCGGAGATTCAATACCGTGTCGCGCTGGGGTTGGATTCTTCGTCGTCGGATGTGCACATGGCGCTGGGGGCGATGCTGGGGAATCAGGGGAGGATTGATGAGGCGATTGGGGAATTTGAAAAGGCGCTGAAGCTGGACCCGCGGAATGCGGCGGCGGGGAAGTTGTTGGGGCAGGCGGAGGGGATTAAAGAAAAGCAGGCGGTGCCACCCGTCCGCTGAAGCCGACCCTGCGTGAAATCTAGACAACCGGCAAAACGCGCCGGCGGGCGGCGAAGCGCTTGGTGAGTTCATCGGCGGTCACACCGACGAGGAGGACCGCGCCGATGATGGCGTATTCGAGCTGGGTGGGAAAATCGAGCAGGTTGATCGAGTTCTTCAGGATCTGCATGACGGCAGCGCCGATGACGACACCAGCAATTGTTCCCTCGCCGCCGCGTAATGAGCAGCCGCCGAGGACTGCCGCGGCGATGGCGTAAAGTTCGTAGAAATTTCCAAAATCCGCCGGCTGCGCGCTATTCACATCGAGCACGAACAGCATTCCACCCAGCCCCGCTAACAAGGAGCAGATGACATACGCGAGAATGATCATGCTGTGAGTGTTGATGCCGCTGTAGCGCGCGGCCTGTTCATTGCGGCCCAGCGCCAGCAGATAACGGCCCCAGATGGTGTTGTTCAACAGGATTGCGGCAAGAATCCCCAAGGCAAGCATGATCAGGAAGGGCATCGGAACGAGCAACCTGGGCAAAGGAGTGAAGCCCAGCAGGCACATGACACCGCCGGCAATCGCGAGAAAAGCGGGAGCGCGCAACGAGGGGCCGACGGAGCGGAAAGCTGTGGATGCGAACCAGATGATTCCGCCGCCGGCCACCGCCAGGCCGGCGCAAAGCCGCAGCACCACCCACATTTTTGGCAGTTGCAGCATCGCCTCGACCGCGTCGGGCCAGGCGCGCAGGACACTGCGACAGATGAAGAAGCCGAAGATGCCCGAGATCACCGCGGCTATCAGCGGCAGAATGATCCTTTTTGCATTCCGCAGCGAAGCGATGCTGAACCAGACCGATCCCGCAGCGCTTGCGGCCAATCCGATCCAATAAAGCAGCAGCGCCGGAATCTCATCGGCCCCGGCGGTCTTGAATTCAACGATCGCGCGTTGCCAGAAATGCATCGCCGCGAATGCGTCCGGATCGACGGGAGTTGCATCCGGCCGAATTCGCCACCAAAGCGACGCGGTGCCAATCAAAGCGAGAATTGTCCCGATGATCGCCAATACCGGCCGCGGCATGCTCCGCTGCCGCTCGCGCTGCGGCCAGAACGCCCAGAGAATCAGCACCACTCCTACGGCCGCGATGAACCAGGTCATGGCAAACGGCTTGCCCGATGCGAGATAGTTGAGCGATTTGAAAACGGTTCCGAATCCCTGGGTCTGATCGCGGGTGATGCCGCGGGCGATGCCGCGATAGAGCATCAGCCCGCAGAGCGTGACGACAAACGGCTGAAGACGCAGCTTGGTGATGAGCAGGCCGTGAAACAGTCCGATTGCCAGGGAGATGGTGATGACAGCGATGATGGCGCTGCCCACCGGCCATTTCTCATGCACGAGAAACCACGGCAGAAGGCAGCCGACCAGAGCGACGACGGAGCCGATGGAAAGATCGATGCCGCCGGTGATGATCACGAACGCGACGCCAATGCTGAAGATGGCAAACAGCGAGCTGCGGCGAACCAGGTTGCCGATGTTGTATTCGGAAAGGAAGCGCTCCGGATTGAGCAGTCCAGTGACGAGGCAGACAAGGATAAGCAGGCCGAGGATGCCGAAGATTTTCTTCATTTCAGCTACGTGAGTGGTGAGGCCGGAGCATCACGCGGCTTCGACTGTCAGTTTCAGGCCGATTGCCCGGGTCACCGCGACGAGAGTCGACAGGCGGGGATTGCCGCGGGCGGAGAGGGCGCGGTAGAGACTCTCGCGTTCGATGCCCGCGGCCTTGGCGATCTTGGCGATGCCGCCGCGAGCCTCGGCCAGTTGTCGCAGAGCGATCAGGAGCACGCGCGGCTCATCGACGTCCTCGAGCGCAGCTTTTAAATACTCGGCCGCGAATTTTGGATCTTCCCGAAGCTCCTGGATAAGCGCATCGTGATGGGAGATGGCTGGCTTTTTTTTCATGAGATTCCGGTCCTCGCCTTGTAGTCCTTCCAATTCCTCAACGCTCGTTTGATGTCGGCGGCCTGACTCCGTTTATCGCCAGCGCAGAGAAGCAACACGCATGTCCGGCCGACCATGGCGTAGTAAATGCGATAGCCGGGCCCCCAATCGATTCGCAATTCGCAAACGCCGCCGCCCACCGACTTACAGTCTCCGAAATTGCCGGCGGCCAGGCGTGCGAACCTCGTCTCAATTTTTGCCCGTGTCCGCGCATCGCGCAATCCCGAAAGCCAACGACCTATTACATCTTCGCCAGATGCAGTGAGGTAACGAAGGATTTCGACCATCTACCACCATTGTAACTTATAAATTACATTGGGCAAGTTCGCTCTGAGGAACGAGGACGCGATGGGCAGCGTCATTAGAATTTCACCGTCGCCAGATAAATCGACGTCTTTCCCTCATGCGACGAGTAGTAGCTGACGCGCAGCAGGTTGCCGCGGAAGACCAGGCCGGGATAGCCGGTGTCGCCGCTGGAGGGGAGGTCCTGGAAGGGGGTGAGCGTTCCGGCGATCGGGTCGAGCCAGCAGAGGGCGGTGTGGATCGTTGGTTCATAGAGCCGGCAGGCGGCGACGATC
>JBGPEF010000217.1:0-8591 GCA_041482675.1 Tepidisphaeraceae bacterium
CATGACCTCTTCGAGGATGGACCTTCCCTTGGCGGCCAGTGCGCGGGCGTTGCGCGCCGGCCTTTCTAAGCACCGCGCTCCACCCTTTTAAAAGCGGCGGAACACTTCAGGCGGTGCAAGGCATCATGCCTACGTCGACCATCCGTGGAGAATCGAATCCGTTCGAAATGAGTTTTGCGGCGAGGGATGAGATATGTGCTTCCAAAAAGGCCATACGCTCGCACCCACTCGTCCCAGGTTTTTCCTCGCCGAAATCCCATTGCATCCGTGCAAGCCCAATCCAAATGAGAGAGAGTCAACAATTCGAGCGCTGAACGCTTCTTAAAAAACGCTTTCTCATCAAAGACTTCTATAAAAAAACGACTTGTGCGGTTCCCAGTTGAACGTGAATTAACCAAATCGATCAGGCGAGAAAAATAGCCCGCAACTCATCCAATGACAAGCGGACTTTCGCTGAAATTTAATTCACACAGTCGTAAACATCTGGCCCGCCCGGCAACTGCGCCAGAAAAAAATTTTTGCTTCACGCGCCCTGCACAATTTTTGAAGCACTGTGGACGATGTGTGCACAACCGCGAAGGAGCCGTCGCTGCATCGAATTATGATCGTGCCGCGCGCAAATCGCGCAACAGCGCCAATTTCCTGCCGATCACCTGCATTCCGTGCCGCCAGTACAATTTCAACGCCGGCACGTTTCCCGCATCCACCGCCAGCGACAATCGGCCGTGCTTCGACGCCATCGCCACTCCGGCGGCCCGGCGCATGAGAATGTCCGCCAGTCCACGGCGTCTGCGGGCGGGAATCAATCCCAAATAAACCAGTTCCGTCACATCGGTTCGCTGCACCTTACTCAAAAGCACCGCGCCCAACGGCACCTCGTCTTCACACAATATAAACCAATGGTCCGGCTCAAAATCTCCAGTTGCGCGATGCCCCGCGAGAATGTCGTCTATGGTCCGCAGGCCGTTGAGGCCGGGACAATCAAAACTGTTCTGATAGGTCGAAAGAATCGTGCTTGCGAAGAGTTCATGGCGCGCGGGCGAATAGGTCAGCCACTTGCACCTGGCCGGGAGCGGCGGCTCGGCCACCTTTCCCACCACCGACTGCAAATAAAGGAGCTCGGCCAATCGCCCAAACCCACACGCCGTCATCAGCGTTTGCAAAGGCTCATCGTGAACTTCAAGGAGCGCCTGCGCCAGATGCACACCCTGCTCCGCAGCGCGTGCACAAACTGCATCGAGCAATTTTCGCGTCAGCGCAGTCTGTTGCTCGCCGTGAAGATGGGCGGGAACGAAGAGGAGCATCGTCTTCCCCGGGCTTACCACCGGCATCAGCGCGCTCAGCAGCCTTCCCCCCTGCTCGGCCACCCAAATCCCTCCCGCATCCTGCCGATGCGCCCCGGCCAGGCGCATAAACTCCCGCACCTGCATCTCATCCGCGTGCCCGGACGATGTCCCCAGAATCAATTTCACGGCGGATTGAAGCTCAGAATCGATTGCCGGCCTGATCTGCACCCCCACCGCCACTTCCAGTGGCGGCCGCAGGCCTCGCAGCCAACTTATGTTTGACAGTATCCCCACAGATGTGAAGAATAACACCTGCCGCGAGAACGGCAAACCGATTTGCCTAATTGCCGGTAGGTCGGGGCACTCCTGCCCGAGTTCCCGGTAGGTCGGGCACTCTTGCCCGACATTTGGAGTTCTCACACCATGATCCACACCATGATTCGCTCCATGATTCGCTCCATCGTCGCAGTGCTGATCGTCGGCCTGCTTCCCGCCTCCTCCGAGGCATTCCCCAAGCCCAGCCCCTACGCAATCTCCTGGGAATTCAAATGCGAATACGGCACTCCCAAGCGGATCGTCGTCCGCACCGCCAACACCCGCGAGCCCGAGGCCTTCTGGTACATGACGTTCACCGTCACCAACCTCTCCCGCGAGGAGCACAACTTCCTGCCTTATTTCGAAATGCTGGCCGATGATGGGCAGGTCTATCGCAGCGACAACAACATCCCCCTGTCCGTGCTGGAAACCATCCGCATCAAGGAGCGCAATCCCCGCCTCGAAGCCCTCAACGACATCGCCGGCCAACTGCGCGTCGGCGAAGACCAGGCCAAAGAAGGCGTCGCCATCTGGCGCGAGCCCAACCCCAAGATGGGCCGATTCTCCATCTTCATCTCCGGCCTCAGCGGCGAATCGGTGATCCTCAAGGATGCCAAGGGCAACCCCATGGAGCGCACCAATCCCGAGGGCAAGAAAGAGCCGGTCGTGCTCTGGAAGACTTTGCAAATCGATTACTTCGTCCCCGGCGATGAAAAGAATCCTGGGAATGATGTGGTCGATCTGGTGGAGCAGCAGTGGATTATGCGGTGACGATCTGACGGTCGTAACCCCTTCAACCAATTCGCCTTTTTTGGATCGGCCTTCAAGCCATCCGCCTCTTCATCTGATGACGGAAGCTATCAAGCTCCTGACCTTGTCCAAGATCCGCCTGCGCCTCAGCTTCATTAATTGCTTCTATCGTCGCATCATCGAGGCCGTTTAGCTGATCGTCGCGCATATCCGCGACAGCGGCTTCCACGACCGATTCGGGAGTTGGAAACCGGCCGGACTTCACCTGTTCGCCGATAAAACGCTGAATGTCGGGGCGGAGGGGCAAATTCATAGTTTTCTCAAAGGCTTCTCAATATTATCAACCGTCCCGGCGATCCGCACCTCACCCCGGAAATTTCATCCGCACCGATAAATACGCATCCTTCCGATCATTGGATGTCGCCACGTGCCCATCGCAATAGAGGATGTTGTAGGAAACCGATCCGCCCGTGGTGGAGTACTGCGTCCCCTCCACCGACGGCGTGCGGCCGTGCCGGTAAAAATCAAACGTCGTCTGCCCCGAAACCCCGCTCGTGTAAGTTGCCGTGGGTCTGACTTCCTGTCCCGGAATGACTCCTCCCACCGGATTGAGCGCCTCTAAACTCCAGAACCGGCAATCGGCAATCAGCGCCCTCTGCGCGGGCTTTGTAAACTCCGTCTGCTTCATCCAGCGCCCCATGCTGTAAGTTCGAATCAGCGCCTTTTCCATCGGCGCGGTGGCCGTGGCGCTGCCGCTCATCGAGAGATTGGTGGCAGAGGGGTAGTCTTCGCGCATCCGTGCCTCGGAGTTCATCCCATACCCTGTCTGTAACCGATTGACCCCTCCAATCGTGCCCGTGAAATAGCCTTCGAAGACAGGGCAGCCCCAGATGATGCTGCGCCGCGCGAAAATCGCATCCTCATCGGTCGTCGAGGTCACGCCGATCTTCGCCTTGCTCACATATTTCCCGATGATGTTCTGCCAATACGCCGGCGCTAAACCGTCATAGTCTTCCACGGCCGATACGGGCCAATATCCCTTGTAATCAATCGCATAAAGAAAATACCCCTGTCCAATCTGCTGAAGATGCGCCTTGCACTTGACCGCATTGGCCTGCCGCCGCACCCCCGAAAGCACGGGCAACAAAATGGCGATCAGAATCGCAATGATGGCGATGACCACCAGCAGCTCGACCAGCGTGAAGGCGCGGCGAAGTTGATCAGGTCTCCAAGACATGGCTTGACCTTTAATATTATACAAGAGTTGGCCCGCAAAGCGCAAATTCCCTGGTAAATCCACATCAATGCTGCCCTCTTTGGGGCAATTGTTGGCGAAAAATCCGCCATTACCATCTCACCTGACGAGCCATGCAAAGGAAACTCATGTTCACCATCGCCAACATCTCGAGCATCACCCATCGCCTCTTCTGGAAAAACGGCCGCGCTAACAAGCGGGCCATTTTCACCTGCCTCGGCCTGGGCATCGGCGGCCTGATCCTCCTGGGCCCCACCGCCTGCGATGACCACTCCGCCTCCAGCGAATACTCCGCCAACGCCTCCGATGGCGCCAACGACTCCGCCCAAATCGACCAACGCCTCGTCGGCCGCTGGCGTCACACCGATGCCTACGTCAGCGGTGATTTTTCCGCCGCCATCGATCTCTGGTTTGTCCTCAACGCCGACGGCACTTACGAATCCTTCAAAGGCGGCGTCGCAGCCGGCAATTCCGACACCTCCCTCGTCAACGGCGGCCACGGCGATGTCGCCAAGGGCAAATGGCGCACCGAGTCAAAAATCCTCTTCACGGCCGCCGAAGGATCCGACGATTGGCAACGCCAGGGGACCTATTTCGTCGATGAGGGGCGGTTTATGGTGAATAAAGTCGTGTGGGAACGGCAATAATCTACTGACAAAGGACCAGGGGCGAATGACCCGTGACAAATAACCAATGGCGGCCCCGAAAAGTCACGATAAGAGGGGTATGAGACGTTGGCTTCTCGCGTTATCGGGTCTGGTGGTATTTCTCTGCCTCGCCGCCCTGGTGCGATCGGCGGCCGGTTATCGCGGCATCATGCCCTGGCCGGCCGTGGTTGTCGTGCTCGGGGCCGGCGGCGTGGGATTCGTGCTCGCGGTGTGCAACGGCCCCGTCGACGAGGAACCCGTACACAAAACCAAGCGGCGCTATGTCCGCAAAAAGCGCCCGGTGCTGCGAAAAGAGAAGAAGCGGGTTTGGAGAAATGCCGTCAAGCGCAGGCGGGCCCGCAAGGCGGGGACGATCTTCTTGCGCCGCGACGAACCGACCACTGCCAATCCCGGCGGCGAGCAGGTGGGGTTTTTTGGATGAAGTTTCGGCCGATGACAGAAGGCCGACGGGAATGTCCGCCCCACGATTTACAGGCCATATGCGATCGCCCGCCGCGCCAATCTACGGTGCTCCAGATTTTTTTTGTTTTCATGCAATCGTGGGGTAAATTGCACTCGTGGCTCGGGCATCTCGCCCGCACACAAGGGAGTGTGAGGCATGTCCAGGAATTCATTTCGGGGTCTGGTTCTAGTTCTGTTTTTCACCTGCACCACCGCCCACGCCAACCTGCTCAGCTATGAACCGTTTGGTTATCCCGGCGTCGGCGGCGACCTTCAGGGCAGCGCCGGTGGAGGATCCTTCGGCTTTGCCGGCCCATGGCTCCCCGGCGGCTTCAACGCCAGCATCTTCGACAACTATGACATCGCCGCCGGCTCGCTCTCCTTCGGCCCGCTGCTCACCTCCGGCAATCGCGCCAGTTCCGGCCCGGTGAACGCCATCGCAGGTCTCACCCGAGACCTCTCCACCGCCCTCGGCGCGGCCGGAACCACCCGTTACTACTCGCTCCTTCTCCGCCCCGAGGGCGCAATCAACGAAGGCATTTTCAACGGATTCTTCGGCCTGAACCTCGAGAGCCCCGACGAGCCCGAACTGTTCACGGGCAAACCCGGCGGCGATGCGCTGACCCAATACATCATCGAAGACCGCGGCGGCTCCAACCAGCACGCATCACCCATCCCCGTCGTCATCGGCCAGACCGCGCTGCTGGTGGTCAAGGCCGAGTTCCTCAATCCCCTCGATCGCTTCACCCTTTATGTCAACCCCACGCCCGGCGCGCCCGAGCCGCTGGTCGGCACCATCAAGTTTGACAGCAGCCTCAGCACCGTCTCCAGCTTCACGCTCTATTCCACCGGCGCATTCTCAGTCGACGAGCTTCGCCTGGGCGAAACCTTCGCCGATGTCACGCCAACCGTCCCCGAGCCGGCCGCGCTGGCGATCGTGCTCTTGCCCGCGCTGGCGGCCCTCCGCCAGCGGCAGATTATTCATTGACCATCACCACACTCCCGCCATCGACAACCTGGCCGCGTCCCCCATCCCATCAAGATCCAGATCCTCGTCCAAACCACCTATTCTCACTTCGCCAGGCGCGGTAGAATCCCCCCTGCTCACATCTCTCTCGCGAGCGGAGTTTTTGCACAGCCGAGAGGCCGTCTATGAAAATCGCCCATCGCCGCGCGTTCACCTTGGTCGAATTGCTGGTGGTCATCGGCATCATTGCTGTGTTGATCGCCATTCTTCTCCCCGCCTTGCAGCGGGCCAAGCAGTCGGCCCGATCGGTCTCCTGCCTCTCCAATCTGCGTCAGATGAATTTCGCCTTTTCGATGTACCAGAACGACTGCCGCCAGAAATCCTTCTTCTATCGCGCTGACTATCAAACCTTCTGGATGACCGTGCTCCTCAAGTATCAGGGCAAGAACGCCCGCATCCGCACCTGCCCCGAAACCACCGACGCATCGTTTGGCTGGGGCAGCCCCTTTGAATACTGGGGCCCGGATATGAGCAATCCCTGGATGCAGGAACACACCGGAAGCTACGCCTTCAACGGCTGGCTCTATCGCCTCTTCCCCGACAAGAGCGGCGGCGGTCAGCAATACGGCATCGGCTCGCCCAACGACTTCTTTCTTCTGCCCACCAAGGAATCCAGCAACGTCCCCGTCTTCGCCGACGCCACCTGGGTGGATACCTGGCCGAAAGACACCGATCCTCCGCCCACGAACCCCTTGTTCGACGGCCAACCTCCCGCGAATACCGGCCCGCCCTACACGATGCGGCGCGTCACCATCCCCCGTCACATGCGGCGGAATTGCAACGTGGTTTTCCTGGACGGCAACGCGCAGAGCATTCCGATCCGGGGACTGTATAGGCTCCAATGGTCGAAGACGTTTGTGCCGAAGGATGTGATGATTAAGGGGTATTGAGCAGAGCCCATTCAGAAGTTTCCATCTGCCGCTTCCCCAAGCTACAGGGCTCAATAGCTTTAGTTAGCGTACCCGAACTCACGCACGAACGGTTGCAGCGCCTCCAGCGCGGGTTCGAGAGCTGACGCATAGTTTTTCCAGCGCCCGATCGCCCGGGTGTATATGGGCTGGGCGACCGCCTCGTAACTGGGGCTGGTGACGCGCTTCGTTTCCACCAGGCGCTGGCGGTAACTCAGCACCCGCTCATCCCAGCCCAGCCCCAGCGTTGCCAGCGCGCGCTGTGCCTGCCCTTGTGGATCGGCCACGGTATCTTCGTAGCGGATTTCGCACCACGGCACGTCGATGATCTGGCGAAACTTCAGCCACGCGCTCATGTCCAGCGCATAGCGCTCGGCGGTGCGGCGCACGTCGAGGAACCGGACGCTCACCGCGTTGAGCGGCAGGTAGCGCAGATAGCAGCTCAGCACGACGTCGCGCGGGTCGCGCAGCGCGACAATGAGACGCGTCTCCGGAAATAGACGGAGCATCAGCGGGATCGTCAGGTTGTACGCCGGGTTCTTGTCCAGGTGCATCCGCCCGCCGATGGGCCGGCCCAGCAGGTATTCCATGAACGCAAAGTACCGCCCGCGCTGCGTCTGGATTTCGGCGGTCGAGACGCTGTTGAGCGCGTCGAGGAAGGGCGCCTGCCCGCGGCCGGTGGTAAACGTCCGGGGCAGTTCAGCTCCGACGAAGTCGCGCTCTTCAGAGCTCACCAGGTCGGGGTGCGCATCCAGCAACTGCTCCAGGAGCGTCGTCCCCGAGCGCGGGAAGCCCGTGAGCAGCGCCACGCGCTGCGGGGCCATGCCGGCCGCCGCATCGCGCCACTTTCGCAAGTCGTCGCGGTTAATCGTCGAAACCATCTCGCGCATGACTGCGTGCACTTTTTCCGAGGCCGCCCAGTGAGGCGCCTCGCGCAAACGCTGCGACCGCTTGCATTGCTCGATGGCCTCGATCGCGCCGGCGAAATCCCCTTGCCCATCCTTCATCAGGGCCAGCTCGCCCCAGGCCTGGCACGCCCACTCCGAGTCTGCGCCGGCCCGCGCGATCAGCGCGCGAAACGTCGCTTCCGCCTGATCGGTTTGCTTCTGCCGCCGCTCGATACGCCCCCGCACGAGCCAGACGAGCGGGAAGTCATAGCCGCTCCGCACCGTGCGCTCGATCATTTCCGCCGCCTGGTCGAGGCGGTGAGAGCGCTCGTACAGCGACGCCAGCTCCATCCACGTCGGCGGGCCGGCGCCGCTTTGCGCGGCCGCGCGCTCGAAGCTGGCCAGAGCGCGATCAGGAAGTCGCAGCAAACCGTACGTCTCCGCGACGTAATGGTGAACGCCCGGGTGGTTGGGCGCGCGCCCCACGAGTGCTTCCAGCGTCCGATCCATGCGGTCAAAATCGAACCGCTCGGCGTAGGAGCGCGCCGCGACGATGTACGCCTGCACGTTGTCGGGCTCCTGGCGAATCGCTTTTTCGAAGGCGTCCGCCCCGTCGCCGAGTCGGCCCGACGCCCACAGCGCGCGGGCGTTCTGGACACTCTGGGACAGCAGATCCACCATGGGCGCGGCCTGGCGCTGCGCCCCGGGGTCCAGCTTTGCGTGAGGTTCTGGATGACGGCTATGCGGCATGACTCACGGGCCGTCGCGGCGCCGCTTGCGGACCAGAGTGAGCGCAAACAGGCCGCCGCCCGCAATCCCCATGACCGACGGCTCGGGAATGGCAACGACCCTGAGCTCGACGTTATCGATGTATCCGTCCGGGCCGAAGTTCACGGGGGTGCCGAACACCGACAGGCTTACCGTGGCGGTCCCCACCGGCACGAGGCCCGAGAGGAGGTTCAGATTCCAGACGTTGTCGGGGCCAGGATCGCTGTCGCTGAGCAACGCGGTGCCGAGGCTGCCGCCGCCGGAGTTGAGGAAGTCGAGCTGCACG
>JBGPEF010000218.1:0-8566 GCA_041482675.1 Tepidisphaeraceae bacterium
CGTGGCCGTCGGCGTACCAGACGTTGCTGCCGCCGCGATGATTTTGGAAATCGGGGAGTCGGAGCTGCATGTCGGTGAGGATGGAGATTCGCGAGGCGTCTTTTCGTCCCGCATAAAACGCCCGCGGCTGAAGTGGCGAACCTTCGGCGAAGATTCGGTAGCAATAGGATGAAAGCGACCAGTTGCCGGGATCGGGTGGGAGGAGCCAGCGATTTTCGTAGGTGAGCGGATCGGGATTGTCGGGCGGGGAATTGGGGCAGTAGAAAATGTGCGGGTCGCGGATGATTCTGGCGCTGTAGAGCTGGCCGAGGTTGCACCAGTCATCGTAATACATGGACGGGGGATGCAGGCCGAAGCTCATCCAGGGGGCGGAGGCGGCCCAGCCGATGGAGGGGAATGCGCCGCGCCCGTCGCTGGCATAGAGGTGGAGGGCATTGCCGATCTGCTGAAGATTGGAGAGGCAGGCGGTGCGTTGGGCGGAGCGGCGGGCTTTGTTGAGGGCGGGGAGGAGGAGGGCGAGCAATAAAGCGATGATGGCGATGACGACGAGGAGTTCGGTGATGGTGAAGGCACGGGATTGAGGCCGATTCGATCTCACAATAGTGACCATTGTCACCGCTCTATCGGGTGGCGGCAATCGTAGGGTTCGCTCCGCGAACCGGTTCGCGGAGCGAACCCTACAGCCGCTTTGATCAAGTCTTCGATATCACGGCAACGGCAAATCGGCGAACTCGAAGGGCACGGTGACTTCTTTTGTTTCGACCGGGACTTCCCAGAGGAGTTTGACGGGTTCGCCGGCGTTTTCGGTGCCGTTCCAGTTTTGGCGCTGGAACTGGATGTCGATGTCCATCTGGTCGGGGCCGCCGCCGCTGGAGCCGTTGCCGAGGCGCATGAGGGGTATGCCGCGGGCGTCGACCATGCGGAAGGTCTGCTGGGGATACATCATGAAATTCCATTCGTTCTGGTTCCAGCCGGCACGGTAGAGGGTGATCATGGCGACGTATTGGTTGCCCTGCCGGCGAATTTCCTTGAGCATGAAGCGCTTGCCGGCGACGACCTTGGTGACATTTCGCGCGTTTTGCACTTCGCTGATTTCGGCCTGCTCGGAGCGGGTTTGGATGATAAAACGGCCGGCGCCGCGCATTTTGGAGATTTTCTGGCCGGTGTTGAGCTGGGGCATGAGGGAGGCGGACATGTTCCAGGGCCAGGTGTTGGTGTTGAAGCCCATGTCGGGGGGCAGGCCGGGGATGGCGAGGGAATTGCCGTTTTCATCGAGGGCTTCGTCGATGCGGACGGAGTGGGTGCCCTGGAGGACGCGCATCTTGGGCTCGGGGTAGATCATGAACTGGACGGTGCAGCTTCGGCGGATGTTTTTGATTTGATTGAGATCGACGGAATGGGAGCGGTTGATGTAGGCGCAGACGACGAGGAACGGGCCACTGATGACGTAGGGGGCTTCGCCCCAGAGTTTTGGGCCGGCGTTGCGGTCGCCGATGACCATTTCCATGGCCATATTGTTTTGGGGTGCGACGCCGAATTTGGTGCAGACTTCCTGGATGGCCTGCCAGAAGGGCTGGCGCTCGATGTCGATGTCGACGGCGGGCCAGGATTTGCTTTCCCAGAGATTGACGGGGCTGGGGCGAAGCTCAGCGCTGGCCTGTCGGGAAAGCTCGGCGAAGATTTCGCGGGGCGATGCGCCTTTCATGTGCAGGGTGATGAGGGATGCGCCGGTGCTGCGGTTTTCCTCGATGTGGCGAAGGGCGGCCTCGACGCGGGTGCGGACTTCTTCATCGCGGGTTTCGCGGAGCAGAGCGTTGAGGCGGGGGCGAATATCCAGGCCGTATTGCACGAGGGCATCCTGGGCTTTTTGGCGGGTTTGCCAGGTTTCGGCGGAGAGGTCGCGGATGAATTGCTCGATCTGGGGATTGAGGGGTGAGGGCTGTGTTGTGGGAAGAGTGGTGGGGCGCGTGGTCTGGGCGAAGGTGGCGGTGGCCAGGGCGAGGCAGGTGAGGCAGGATAATTTCAGCCGAATGTCCATTGGTGACCCGTACTTTGGGGGCCCTACTTTTGCGCCTTGTTCCAGTCGTCGAGGAAGCGCTTTAATCCAATATCGGTCAGGGGATGGAAGAGCATCTTCTCAATCACGGCAAATGGGATGGTGGCCACATCAGCGCCGGACAAGGCGGCCTGGACGGCGTGATAGGGGCTGCGGATGCTGGCGGCGAGGATCTGGGTCTTGAAGCCGTAGTTGTTGTAGATGGTGCGGATGTCGCGGATGACTTTCATGCCCTCTTCGGCCTGGTCATCAAAGCGGCCGATGAAGGGGCTGACGAATGTCGCGCCGGCTTTGGCGACGATGAGGGCCTGGAGCGGCTGGAAGCAGAGGGTCATGTTGACTTTGACACCCTGGGTGGAAAGTTTTTTGCAGGCGATGACGCCTTCGCGGATGGTGGGCAGCTTGATGGTGATGTTGTCGGCGATTTTGAGCAGGTCATCGGCCTCGCGGAGCATGTCGTCGGCCTTGACGCTGACGACTTCGGCAGAGACGGGGCCCTTGACGATCTGGCAGATTTCGCGGACGCGGGTTTTGAAATCAACTTTTTCCTTGGCCACGAGGCTGGGGTTGGTGGTGACGCCATCGAGGATGCCCAGCTCGTGCGCCTGGCGGATTTCATCGAGGTTGGCGGTGTCGATAAAGATTTTCATTGGATGATCCTTTCCAAAGGCCCCATTTCCCAAAACGTCCACGGGCCACCGGCCGCTGAAGCAGCCCCTACGCAGCCCTACGCGATCTATACTTTAGCAGCAAAATGCGGGCGGGGCAGGGGGGTTGGGGTTGGCGGGCGGATTCTTTTGAAGCGGCTGGGGACGATCGGTAGAATCCGCTCGCGGAGGGCTCTGGTGGCGGTGACTTCACGTCCTGGTATTTGTCCGTTGATGCAATCGCTGGAGCGGCGGCTGCTTCTGGCGGCGGCGATCACGCCGATTGGGGCGCAGCCGACGGGGGCGCTGACGGGGAAAATTGTTTTTACCAGCGGGGGGCATGGTTTTACGGCTGATTTTCCGGGGACGGGCGGGTGGTCAACGCAGCGGGGGCTGACCAACTCGATGGTGGAGGATTTTGGCAATCAGGAGCAGATGACGGCGTATGTGAACTACCTGTTCAATGCCGGGGCGACGATCGTGCCGATGCGGCCGGTGGGGAATCAGCCGAACGAGGTGGTGCTGGACAATGATTCGCCGGGGGTGACGTTTAGCGGAACGTGGTCCGATTCCACATCGACGATTTTTTTTGGGACGGCCGGGGATGTGCCGTATCGCTTTGCGTCAACCAGTGCGACGGAAACGGCGGTGGCGAAATATACGCCGAACATTTCGGTGGCCGGTTTTTATCCGGTTTACGGGTGGGCGCAGGATGGGAGCAATCGCGCTACTGATCAGCTTTATCGCATCACGCAAGGCGGCGGGGCAACGGAAGTGCGGGTGAATCATCGGCGCGTGGGGAAGGGGTGGGTTTATCTGGGGACTTATTATTTTGAGCAGGGGACGGGTGGATATGTTGAGATCAGCAACGCCTCAGTCGCCGGCGGGGCTGGGTCGGTGGTGATCGCCGATGCGATTCGTTTTGGCAATGGAATGGGGGATGTGAATCGTGGCGCTGGTGTCTCGGGGCACACGCGCGAGGATGAGGCAGCGCTGTATTGGATCATGCGCTCGGCCGGGGTGGGGACGGCTTCGACGGTTTATGCGCCCAATGGGGATGACGCGACCGACAACGTGGGCGCGCCAGCGCGATGGGCGGCGTACATGAACGCGGAGGGGCAGGGGTTGGCGACGGATCGGATTTACCTGGGATTTCATTCCAACGCCAGCGATGGCACTTCGCGGGGGACGCTGGGGCTCTATAACAGCCCGGCCAATGCCACGGTCCATCAGCAGGCGTGGGCCGAATTGGTGGGGCGCGAGATCAATGATGATCTGGTGCAGATCGGATCGCCGCCGCTGGAATTCTCGTGGTTTAATCGCTCGGTGGTGACGCTGGATCGATCCGACATTGATTTTGGCGAGATCAGGGCCGATTCCATCAACAACGAGATGGATGCGACGATCGCGGAGGTGGCGTTTCATGACAACACCAGCGATGCGGCTTTGCTGCGGGATCCCAAGGCGCGGGGCTGGATCGGCCGGGCCGCGTATCAGGCGACGGTGAGATATTTCGCGACCTATCCAACCACGACGGCGGTGAATCTGTTGCCCGATGCGCCGACGCGGGTGCGGACGTCGTTGTCTCAAAATGGAAACACGACGGTGTCGTGGACGCCGCCGGTTGCCAACTCGGTGGTGGGCAACGCGGCAAGTGGGTATCGGCTGTATGCGTCGAAGAATGGGTACGGCTTTGATGGGGGGATTTTTGTTTCCGGCGGCGGCGGCGCCACGTCCTACACCGTTCCGGCCGGGCTGCTCGACAATGGTGTTTACTATTTTCGCGTTGCGGCGGTGAATGCGGGGGGTGAATCGCCGCCGTCGGAAGTGGCGACAGCGCGGAAGTCGGCGGTGGCCCGGCCGAAGGTGCTGATTGTCAACGGCTTTGACCGACTCGATCGGACGCAGGACATTCGGCAGAGCACGTCGCTCAGTCCAGGTGGGGCGGTGGTGATGGTGGATCGCGTGCGGCCGCGGCTGGCCAACTCGTTTGATTACGTGGTGCAGGTGGCCGGGGCGATCATGGCGGCGGGGGGCGATGTGGAGATCAATTCGAGCACGAATGAGGACGTCGCCGCGGGCCTGGTGGATTTGACAAGCTACGCCGCCGTCTTCTGGATATCCGGCGAAGAATCCACGGCGGATCACACGTTCACGGCATCGGAACAGACACGCGTGAAGGGTTATCTGGATGGGGGAGGAAAACTATTCGTCAGCGGCTCGGAGATCGGCTGGGATTTGGATGCGCAGAACAACGGCGCGACGTTTTATAACCAGACGCTGAAGGCCGATTACGTGGCGGACGATGCGAATACTTATTCGGCGAGCGGATCGGGCGGATCGATCTTCGCGGGGATCGCGCTGAACTTCGACAACGGAAGCCAGGTTTATAACGTGGATTTTCCGGATGTGATCAGCCCATTGGGCGGGGCGAGCCTGGCGATGACGTATTCAACGGGTGGGGGGGCCGCCATCACGTACAGCAGCGGGAATGAGCGGCTGGTGATGCTGGGATTTGGGTTCGAGGCGATCACCAGCAGCGATGCGCGTAGCTCGGTCATGGATGCCGTGCTGACGTTCTTCAAACTTCAGCCAGCGGTACCGCCGCCGCCCGATCTGGTCGCCGCGAGTGATAGCGGCACGAGCAACAGCGACAACATCACCAGTTTTGACAACAGCACTCCAGGCAAGGCGCTGCAATTCACGGTTTCGGGCACGACGGCCGGCGTGACCGTGCGGCTCTATGTTGATGGGGTGCTCTTTGCCAGTGCGCCGGGCGGTGTGGGCGCTACGACGCTCATGACGGACGGAGTCACTGACCTTGCGGATGGGATGCACAACTTCACGGCCACGCAATTCCGGGCCGGTGATGAGTCGATGCCCTCGCCGGTGCTGGCGTTGACCATTGATACGGTTGCGCCGACGGTGGATATCGTGGATGTCGCGCCCGATCCGAGATCCGCGCCGGTATCGACGATCGACATCAGGTTCAGTGAACGCATCAACGGTTTCCCGATCAGCAAATTCACGTTGACGCGGAATGGGGTCCCTCGGTTGATCGGCTCGGTCATCGGTGGTGGTCAGGATTGGACCCTGACAGGCCTCGAGGGCGTCACCGGGGCTTCCGGCGGATATCGGCTTGAGCTAACGGCGGCCGGATCGGGTGTAACCGACATTGCGGGCAATGCGCTGGCGCAGGATGCGATGGAGGAATGGTTGGCGGCCACACCCTATCTGGAGGGGACGGCGGCGGCTGACACGTATTGGGTGAGGTACAACCCGGAGGCTGATGCGGTGGAGGTCTTTGAGAACACAGCGCCGGGGCCGTGTAATGTCCGGCAGGAGTGCCCGACCTACTCGATGCCGCGAGCGAGCCTGCCATTCCTCAATTTTGGCACGCTCGGTGGGGATGATGTGGTCAATATTGATGTTGGTGGGATGGAGTTGCCCATTCGGTTGGACTTGGGCGATGGCGCGGACACGCTGAACATCAATGGGGGAACGGTCGATCTCCAGTCGATCTCGGGGATCATCCCGATACTCGAGAATCTGACCATCGGGCCGGATGCACGACTGGATATGGGCGCCCAGAGCCTGATTTTACAGCCGTCGGCGGGGGAGCGGGATGGGCTCTATCAGTTCCTGATACCCTTGCTCCATTCCGGCCGTAACCGTGGTGATTGGAATGGGTTAGGCATCAATAGCAGCATTGCCGCACAGCACCGGACCAGCGCCGGGGTTGCCCTGCTGCTCAATGACCATGGAGACGGAACGACGATTCTGGGCGGCTTTGGGGGCCAGCCGCTTGATGCCAACAGCATCCTGATCAGCTACCAGCTCATTGGGGACCTGGATTTCGATGGCGACCTGGATGCGGATGACTATGCCCGGATCGATAGTGGGTTTGCCAGCCATGTGGTTAGTTACCAGAACGGTGATCTGGACTACGGTGGGGGGGCACCCAATGCAGATGACTATTTCCTCATTGATCGGGCGTTCGCGGAGCAAATTGCCGGGCCTCCAGCCCAGCCTCGGCCGGCCGAGGCAGCCACAGCAGCCGAGAATGTGAGTCGGATCACCGTACAGAGTCCCCAAACGCCGAGCACCGCGTTTGGGGGCCCCCGGCACGGCCGCAAGGTGTTCCATCAGTGGCGACATAGATGGAAGTCGCCCCTGGTCTTTCGGTTCCGGATGTAAGGTGAGCCCCACTCATGAATTGAGCCGTTGAAACCACTTCATCGCCCCCCAACATTGCCAAATGCCTATTTATCGGACGTTTACATTATTTTTCAGAACTGGCGTATCCAGTGCTGGCTGCGAGATTTCGGATATTTTTCTATTCTGTTAAGAAAACTCAAGGTAACATCGGCCGGATCAGTTCTGCGCGGAGAGCACCTACACGCGAACTTGCGCACATTCTAAGTCTCTGGCTTCGCCCGAGGCACAGTCCAGTCGCCGGGGCAACTTGGGAGTGAGTTTCCATGGAGCTTTCGCAGCACCGTCGTTTTTTGTCGTCGCCATGGTCCCTCGATTTTGCCCCGGATGGGGGGGAGCGCAGCCGCAACGAAGCATCCGCTAAACGCCGCAAGGATCGGAGTTTAGCCATAACTCCGGCGGCCTGTCCGCGCTCGTGGCTGGAGCCGTTGGAGCAGCGGCTGCTGTATACGCAGACGGCCAACGCTCCGATGATCACCGAGTTTCTGGCCAGCAACAATGCTGGCTTGATTGATAACAAGGGCCACAACTCCGACTGGATCGAAATCTACAACCCCCAGGTCAGCAACTTTGACCTGAGCGGTTATTACCTGACCGACAATGCCTCCGACCTGACGGGCTGGCAGTTCCCGGCCGGCACGATCATGACCGGGGGCAGCTACATGATCGTTTTTGCCTCCGGCGATAACGATGCGGTGGTTGGCCAGCCGTTTCATACGGATTTCCAGCTCACCAGCGGTCCGGGCTACCTGGGGTTGGTTGCGCCGGATGGGGTGACGGTTCTGTCGGACTATGACTATCCGGATCAGGTGACCGACACTTCCTACGGGATTGCCACCAATTCCAATTTGACGACGTTCATCAACAGCACCGGGGCGCTGGTGAAGACGTTTGTGCCGACCAACAGCATCGGCGGGGGCTGGAAGGGGACGTTCTTCGACGACTCGAGCTGGGCCCAGGGCACCACGGGCGTCGGCTATGAAGCCGATCCGCCGCCGCCGCCGTTTGCGGGCATGACAGTGCGGATGGTGGACATCAATGGCGGGACCGACGGCTCGATCGACAACATCACCGAAGCGCAGAGCATCCTCAACGGCACGTCGAATCCGGCCGCGCACACGAAGGTTTTCGATGGGAGCAAGGAATACTCGACAGTGAACTTCGGGGGCGGGCAGTCGTTCACAGGCGACAACATTCTTCCCAACGGGGAGACCAACCAGGATGCGCTGGGGCGGACCAATTATGCGCTGCGGGTGACGGCGCAGGTGGTCATTCCGGTTGGCCAGTGGACGATCGACATTGGAAGCGATGAGGGTTTTCGTCTTCGCATTCCGGGAATCAAGTTCAGCGTGGCAAGCAAGAGCGGGCAGGAGTTCACGAGCATTACCCTTCCGCAGAGCCAGACGGACATCAACGAGACGCTGGTCTATGGCGGGGCGCGCGGTTTTGGGCACACGTCCGGCGCGTTTACGGTGGTGGGAGCGCCGCTGGTGACGACGATTCAGCTCGATTATTTCGAGCGCACGTCGGTCGATGCGCTGGAGATGTCGGCGGCGATAGGGCAGAAGGCCTTCAACACCACCGATTTTGCGCTGCTGACCAATGGGTGGAACGGCTGGCAGTTTTCAACGCCGGTCACCACGCCGCC
>JBGPEF010000219.1:0-8553 GCA_041482675.1 Tepidisphaeraceae bacterium
CTGGTGATTGCGGGGGATGCGGTGTCGACGACGCACGCGGCGATATTTGATGTGAACGGGCGGCGTTACATCATGGATTTGGGGTCGCGCAATGGCACGTTTGTGAATGGTCAGAAGACGCTTGGGGTGGAGCTGAAAATTGGGGATGTGATTGAGATTGGGGGGAATGACGTCCGATATGTCGGGGGGGGCGGGGCGGGGGCTGAATCTGGTGAGGCGGATTTGGATGACGTGCGGGCGCTGGAGTCGCTGGAGGAAGCGCCGCGGCCGGCGAAGCCGAGTGGGAAGTCGAAGCTTTTTGAGCCGACGGATGGGTTGGGGGATTCGAATGAGCTGTTGGCGGTGGAAGAGGGGGTATCGCTGCCGGAGCCGGAGCAGGTGAGGATGCCGATGGGGGGGAAAGCAATTCCGCCGACTCCTGAGCCGGAGCGGGAAGCGCCGCGGAAGAATGCTAAGGAAGTTGAAGCGGAGAAGGCGGCCGAGGATGAGTTGATGGCGCTGCTTAGTGAGGAGCCGGCGGAGGCTGTGAAGAAAGCAGAGCCGGAAGAAGAGGAGCGGATACCGCTGGTTGAGGAGACGGTTGCGGAAGAACCTGTCGCAGAGGAAGAGACAATTCCTGTCGAGGAGGCTGCCGCAGCGCAGGCACTGGCGATTGAGGAAGAGAAAGTAGCGGAGGTGGAAGCACCGCCGGCTTTGGAAGTTGAACCAGAAAAACAGATTGTTGAGGAGCAGGGGGAGGAAGTGGAAATTGTGGCCGCTCCTGAAGCGAGCGTTTCAGTCGAGCGTGAGATAATTGAAGAGGTGGCCGCGGGGCCGGCGGTTGCCGAATCTGCGCCTCCTGCAACGGCGACGACGAATGTCGAAATCATTCCGGAGGCGGTTGCGGAAGTGACCGAAGAGGTCAAGGCGGCCGCGATGGCATTCGACTCGGATGAGCTGCCAGTTCCGGCCGCGGAGGGTCAGCCGGTTGCTTCGGAGCCGCCGCGTGCGCCGGTGGTGGAAGAGTCCATTGGGGCGACGGCGGCTTCGGAGAGTGAAATTGATGATTTCCTGGAGGAACCGGAGGAGCTGACTGCGCCGGCGCCTGAGCCGATCGCGGTTGCTCCGCGTGAACCAGAAGCGGTGGCTTTCGCGGGGCCGGTGGCGGTATTTCCAACCTCAGATCCAGCGGATATTCCAGCGCCGCGGCCGCCGCGGTGGATTACGCCTGCGGCCCATCCGGATTTCAAGCCGACGATTGTCACCATCAGGTCGACGCACCCGCCGGCCGATTTTGATCTTGCTGAGTTGCTGGGAGAAAAAAAGTCTCCGTTCGTGGACGCCGGTGCCGCTTTGATTCAGGAGGCGAAGGCCGCGTCGCCGGTGATGGCAAGGCCGGAAATTGTGCCTGCCGAAATTGATGAAAAGCCGGTTGAGGAAAAGCCAATTGAAGCGGCCGCAGCTGAGGTTGTCGCGCCGCCGCCGGTTGTGATTGAAGAAGCGCCTGCCGCGGTGGAGGAAGCTCCAGCGCCGCCGTCGCCCGCCGCGGAAGAACCTGACGTGGACGATCTTGCGCTGCTCGCGCTTGAGGAAGCCCCTGAAGAAGCCGCGGCCGCGCCGGAGCCAAGGCCGGAGCCGCCTGAGCAAGTAATTCCGGCGGCGAGCGTGGAAGCGGAGCCTGCGATTGAATTGGTCGAAGCACCCCGCGCGCCTGAACCCCAACCCGCCATCGCCACGACATCGAGCGCGATCGTTCCCCAGCCCGGTCCTGCGCCAACCACCGCGACTTCAGTCATCGCGCCGGCGGATGGGGATGAAGATGTATTGGATTTGCTCGAAGCGCCGCCCGATGAGGTCGAATCAGCGCCGGAATCGATTCCTTTCGCCGAGGTGGCTGCACGAGCGCCTGTTCGGGCCGCCGCGGCACCGGTTGCTGCGGATTCGACTGCGCCAACTCGAGGGGCCGTCGCTTTCTCTGAAGTTTCCGAAGAACCGTCGGCGCGGGATGTGTTCTCGCTGGGGCAGCAGGAACGTTCGGGGGTGGCTGCGGCCGCCGTCCCGGCTGGGGCTCATGGCGGGCTGCGTTCGCCGGGCAGGATTCCTCCGCGGGCACGGGTGTCGACGCCAATTCCGCCGCGCTGGGGGCCGCTGGCGACGGCGGTTGTGGGCGGCGAAGGCGTGCCGCCGCCGTCTCCGAAGCGCGCCCGCAAGAAACTGTCGGTTCTGCTGGTGCTGATGGCGGTTGCCATGGTGCTGGCGGCGCTGGCGGTTTGGAAATTTGTGCTGCCGAAGGTGGTTGTGCAGGGGACGATTCGGTACGAGGGCGCTACCCGGTTGCGGGGCGAACAGCGCGACCTGTTTCAGAGGAATCAGCTCGACTTGCTCGCAGATGACAAGGTCAGGGCGACGGCCGAGGCATTGTTCCGGACCCGTCAGCCCAAGGCGGCCGGGTTTTTTGTGGAGCAGGATTTTCGGCATCCGCAGTTGCGGCGTGAATGGGTGATCGATGGGGAGCGGTGTGATTTGCGGATCACTTATCAGGGGTCGAATCCCACGCTGGATGCGGATCGGCTCTCGTGTCTGCTCCAGGCAATTTATGATGCGAATGGTCCGAGCGTGAGCGGCGCTTCGGCGGCGACGAAGACGGCGGACCAGAAGCGTCTGGCGGTTGTGAACGCCCGGGCTGAGGTGGCGAAGGTGCGCGAGCGGAAGGCGAGCCTGGCGGCGATCGTTCGGCCTGATGCGGCGGAGCTTTCGGCAGCGCAGGCGGCGGTGGATAAGCTGGATCAGGCGTGGACGGAGGCGCTGGGGGCGCGCAAGGCGATCGCGGCGGATGTGGATCGACTCCAGCAGCCGGCGGAATCGGCGACGGCGGGGGCTGCGTCGGATGGGGATTCATCGTTGAAGCTGATGAGCGAGAAATTGACGGCATTGAATGGCCGGCTGGCGGAGGCGAAGTCGGCGGCGGCAAAGCAGGCGGCGGATGCGCGAAAATCGCTGAACTCGTCGATTGATGAATTTCAAAGCAGCCTGGGGGTGGCCCAGGGGATGATGAAGGACAATCCGGCCCTCGCCTCTTACATCAGTTCGGCGCAGAAGCTTCACGAGGCATCTTGGAAGCTCCAGGGGGACCTGATCGAGCGGCAGGAGCGGCAGCAGAAGCAGTTGGTGGAATATAAAAAGCGGCTGGAGGAGCAGGTTGAGACGCGCAAGCGCGATGTCATGGAGAAGGATGAGGATCTCAAGGAACTCTCGCACCTGCTGGAGCTGAAGAGCCGGGAAGTGAACGCGTTGACGGCCAGCGGCGGGTTGAAGCGGGAGGTGGAGAACCTCCGTGGGGAGATGCAATACATTGGAGGCCGGATTACTTCGCGGAAGGTGGCGCTGGGCGAGGACAAGTTTTACAGCGATGCCATTGGCGGCTTGAAACAGATCATCGACTCGGTGCAGAAGCAGCTGGATGCCGATCGTGGGGCTTCCGAGAAGCTGATGAACGACCTGGAGACCAAGTTCCGCAATACATCGCCGGAGATTGAGACGCTGCCGGCAGCGCAGCGCTCGCTGGCAGCGCGGCTGGCGGGACAGGTGGATGCGATGCAGGCGGCGCGGAAGAATTACAGCGAGGCGGTGCAATCGCAGGATGCCGACGCCAATGCGCGGCTGAAGGAATTGCAGGCGCAGGCGGGGGCGCTGGAGTCGGAAATCGCGCTTCGCCGCAAGGAAGTCTCGGCGGAGCAACAGAAGAAGCTGACCGAGCATCAGGCGGCGGAGTTGAAGAAGAAGCAAGGTGAATTGGCCGAGGCGGAGAAGGCCGAGCGGGGGGCGCGGGAGGCGTATCGGCAGAAGATCAAGGAGCTGGACCTGCTTGTGGATCGCGATCGGGCATATCAATCGACGCGGGAGGAATCGCTGCGGCTGGCGCAGGTCGATGAGCCGACGAAGGCGGAGCAGTTGGCGGCAGCGGAGCGGGCGTTGGCGGTGGCGCAGGCTGCGGCGGATTCGTCGGTTGCCCCGCAGCAGCCGACGCCGGCACGGGTTCTGGAGCTTGAGGACAATCGGGCGCTTTATGTGACGGGGGCGGTTTTGGTGGTGGGGCTGGTGTTTGGATCGCTGGTTTTCTTTACGGTTCATTCGGAGCCGCGACATCGGCATGCGGCCGCGCCCAATGGCGCACCCGCGACTGGAAAGCCGGTTTCTGATTGAATTAATGTGGCCGGTTGAGCCACGGGACGAAGAACCCGAGACAGTCCGAGCACGATCAGGTAAGCGAGCATGGCGGCGTGCATCTCTGTCGTTCTTTGGGGCGATACCAGCGTCCAAACGACGAAGTAGATGCCCAAGCCAATCAACGCATCTCGAATGAATAATCCAAGCTGCCTGGCCATCAACATATAGTACCATTTCCAGCTGATTCGCTCTCCCCTTGCAAATGCCTGCGGCTGCTGTACCTTTATAGGTCACGGATGGGCCCGCTGTGGCGCAGGTTGCGCTGAAGGGAGACGGGCCGATGGAATTGGGGCTGCTACATGGAGGTAGCCATGCGTGCTGTTACTGTGTCGCTTCTGCTTGCTCTGTCACTTATTTCAACCGGCTGCACCGATGTCCTGACCTACGCGACCAAATCGCGCGAGGAGGGGCTGCGGCTCTACAACGAACGGTCGTATGCGGATGCGGCGGGGGCGTTTCGCAATGCCATCCGGCAGGACCCGCGCGACTATGAGTCGCACTATTACCTGGGCATCTGCTATGACGACCTGAAGCAGCATCACCAGGCATTCTCGCAATATCGCACCAGCCTGGATGTCATGACCCAGCTGGGCCGCAATTTCTATTTGCCGGAATTCCGCCAGAAAGTGCTGGAATCCTATGGCGCCTCGGTGGCGCGGAATGATGAGAACGAGTCGGAGGGCAATGCGCTCACGAAGCGCGCCCAGGGGAGCACCAGCGGTGAGGAATGGTTCGTTCTGGCCAAAGCGTACCGCATCCGCGGCGATGCGGACCGGGCGATCGATGCGTATACCCGCGCGGCCCGGGTGGCCGGGGATGATTTCTTCATCAAACGGGAATTCGGGCTGTACCTGCTCAATTCACTGGCGCAGAACAAAGAGGCCGAATACTGGCTGCGCCAGGCGAATCGACTCCAGCCTCGTGATGAGGATGTGATCGCGGGTCTGGCGAAGCTGGGCGTGACGGTCACAGCTTCAGGGCGAGGCCGCGAGCCGATTCCGCGGATGACGCCGCCGCCGCCGCGAGCGGCAGCGATCCCGGCGGCGCAGCCGACGGTGGCAGCGCCGGTTACGGGGAGCGCTGCGGATCTGCCGCGCGATTGAATCGTTCATGGGAATGTAAAGAGCACGCAGGTCCGGTTGTGGTGGACATCCGATCAAGATGTCCGGCACAGCCGGACCTACTTTGTTTAATTACGCCGGCTCCGTTGAAAGTGTGCGTAGTCGCCAGAAACGGGAAGACACGGGCATCCGAGTACGGCTGCCCATGCCACCCAATCAGGAGAAGAGGGTTCAGGGTTCGGGGTTCAGGGTTCAGGAACGACACGGGCATCCGAGTACGGCTGCCCATGCCACCCACCAAGGAAGAATGGACGACGCATTAATGATGCGGCGCGTGCCCATGCGCGTCGTGTCCGCCCGGGGCAGGATCGGCGTGCGGGTCCTTGTGGCCGTGATGTTCATCGTGCGCGTGCGCTGGGGGGATTTCCTCGGGCATGGTGGCGCGGATAAAAACGCCGATGGGGATGGCGAGCAAAAACATGACGACGATCAGAATCACCACGGGCCGGACCCAGACTGGGTGCTCGGGCACCTCCGGATGGGGTGCGGGATCGGCGGCTTGCACAGCGCCATGAGCCGGCGATGCCGCTGCACCATGCTCCTGTGCCCAGCAGGCGGTTGCGCCAGGCAATAGCATCATCCAGGCCAGGATCAAAAATTTCTTCATCGCGTCATCCTTATCGTGTCATCCTTATGCCGGGCAACACTTTCTGCACCTCATCGGGGTGCAGCGACTTCACGCTCCAATTGGCATCCTCGAATTTATCCAATGAGTGCGTCGTGGCCACTCCCAGCACCGGGAAGCCCACGGTTCGCACCGATTTGGCCACAAGCGGGGCATCCTCGATGACCAGGCAGTCTCCCGGCTGGAGGCCTTTTTTGATTTTGTCGGCCACCATTTGCGCGGAGAGCAGATATCCCTCCGGATCGGGCTTGCCTTTGGTGACATCCTCGGCGGAGACGATCACGGAAAAACAATCGCGGAGGCTTACGCCTTCGAGCATGGTTTCGATTTCCTCACGCAGCGCCCCCGAGCAGATGGCCAGGGGATAATGCCGCCAGACGCCGCGGACGAATTCCTCGACGCCGGGGAGCGCCTGGTATTTTCGGCTGTGAATCTGGAGCATCATCGCTTCTTTTTTGTAGGTCATCACGCGGAGGAAGGTCTTGGGATCGAGCGGCCGGCCGCGCTTTTCGAAGACGTGCTTGAAGGCGCCTTTGTCGTCGAAGCCGATCAGCTCGTCGTAATATTCATCTTCTGAGAGATCGATGTGCTCGGCCTTGAGGACTTCCTGGAAAGCCAGGAGATGGAGCGGCTCGCTGTCAACGATGACCCCATCGAAATCGAACAACAATGCCTGCGGCCAAAGACTCACGGGGGCAAAGTTAGCGGCGCTGATGGCCGGTGTAAAGAAGCATCACCGGCGTGAAGCCGGCAAAGGCGCTGGGCGGGTTGTCGGTCGGGTGGTGGGGCGGGTGGTGGGGATGCCCCAGGCGATTTTGCCGCGCTCGATCAGGAGGATGGGGACGGTCAGATATTCCTGGCCGCGCCGGAATTTGATCATGACCTTCTCGCCGGGCTTGTGGAGGGCCAGCAGGGGCACAAACGACTGCTGATCGCGGGTATCGACGTCGCCGATGCCGACGATCACATCGCCGGTTTGCATTCCGGCCTTGGCGGCAGGGCCTAATGGGAAAACCTGATCGATCTTCAGACCGTCGTTTCCCTGGCCGAAGCGGACGCCGAGGACGACGCCATTTTGCCCGGTCTGCAATGTGGGCGGAGTGCGCTGGAGCATCCACTCCTTCCATTCCTTCTCCAACTGCACCAGGGGCATGCCGGTTACTTCTTGAAGGGCGGCAACGCCGGTTTTGTCCTTTTCAAACCCCTCCTTGAACGTGTCATAAAATTTTCGCAGCAAATCCTTCGAATGCAGGTAGAGCAGCAGACTTCCGGACTCGCCATAGGCGATCGTGGCGTTGTTCACGAACGATTTCTGGTCCATCTTCAGCAGCTTGTCGAATGGAATCAGCCGATTGCGCGCCGCGGCCTGCTTTAGTGCGCCGAGGCGGAAATTGTCGGCCGGGATGAGCACATCATTTTCGAATCGCCCGGCCTCGTACATGGTGGCGATGCCCTCGGTGAGCCAGATGGGATGTTCCTGGCCAAGGGGGTCGAGGTCGGCCGAGTGCATGGCGTGGGTGAACTCGTGGGTCATGATCTGGCCGAGGCGCTGGGCGATGAGGATGCGGTTTTCATGGTTATAAAAACCGCCCACCCCGGGCATGGTCACGATATTCCGGTAGTCGGTGGTGGAAGGAAGAATGACGCTGATGTATTGGTCGGGGCGATGCTCGAAGAGCTGGTCCCACTGGCTGCGGGCCTGGGCACTGAGCCATTTTTTCAATGCCGCCAGGGTTTGTGGATCGGTGTTGGTGGCGAAAATGAGCTTGTCGGCGTCATCGACTTCGTAAATGTATCCCTCGCCGAATTCGCGGCGGAGGAGCGAGATGACTTTCTCGGCGGCTTTGCGCTGCCATTCGGCTTTGCGGGCGACGAATTTTTTGTATCTGTCCAGCGGCCGCAACGAGACCAGATCGGGGTCGCGCTCCAGATGGATGAAATCGGTGAATCCCTCGACGGCGGCGCGTTCCAGGTAATCGATGGCCGCATCCTGGCGTCCCCGCAGGGCCTTGATGCAGGCCATGTTGTACAGATTGGTGGAATGGGTGGGGTCGATGATCAGGGCCTGGGAGAGGGCGGCCTCGGCCTCCTCGAGCCTTCCGGCTTTGGCCGCCTCAAGGGCCTTGCGGGCCAGTAGCCGAAGCTTGCGGCGGTCGATATCGATGGGATTGGTCGCCGGACGGGTGGCCGGCCGTGTCGCGGGCAAAGTTGGGGGCGCGGCCGGGGCGAATCTGGTCGGCACCATCGCGGCCAGAATCGGCAGGGCTAAAATTGCCCGGATCAAAAGGCGTGTTCTCACGTCCAATAATAGCCAGCATCCGGGCATTTGTTTCAGGATCCCCAGAACCTTGCGCCAACCGGGCAAAAGCGAATGTGTCCTTTATTTGACGGGAGAGCGAAGCGCGGCAAACATCTTCAAAAAGATCGCGTAATCCTGGTGGCGGCTATTAAAAGCAATTAATGCCTCCGGTATGCTCTGCATCCCGGCCATCCCGGCGTCCTGGCGCTGGCCGCACAACACGCATTTGAATGCAAAAGGAGATCGATATGAGGAAGCTCATCGGGGCAGCGGCACTTGCCCTCTTCCTGCTCGCCGTCGGC
>JBGPEF010000220.1:0-8545 GCA_041482675.1 Tepidisphaeraceae bacterium
CTTCCCCTTCGGCACCCCCTCCTGCTCCTGCGAATCCGGGCCCAGCTTATAAACATCATCCAGAGGCGCCGCCCACGCACTCGCGCACAAAACCACCGCCGCCACCCACGCCAAAATCATTTTCATGTTTCAATCCCTCACGCAATGACGCCTTTAACCACCTGCCCATAAACATCCGTCAACCGAAAGTCCCTCCCCGCATACCTGTAAGTCAATTTCTCATGATTCAACCCCAGCAAATGCAAAATCGTCGCATGCAAGTCGTGCACATGCACCGGCTTCTCCACCGCGTGCATCCCCAATTCATCCGTCGCCCCATACGCAATCCCACCCTGCACCCCTCCCCCCGCCATCAGCATCGAAAACCCCGTGTGATGATGGTCCCGCCCCACCTTCGCCTTTTCTCTGTTTTCGCCATATGGCGTCCTTCCAAACTCTCCGCCCCAAATGACCAGCGTCTCATCCAGCATCCCCCGACTCTTCAGATCGCTGATCAATGCCGCCGTCGCCCGATCCGCATCCGCGCACAACTTCTTGTGCCGCTCATCATGATCCTGATGCGTATCCCACGGCTGATTATCCTGGCTCGTGTAATAAACCGTCACAAACCGCACCCCATCCTCCACCAACCTCCGCGCCAACAGACACGATCTGGCAAACGGCGTCGGCCCATACATCTCCCGCGTCTTCTCACTCTCCCGCGAAATATCAAACGTCTCCATCGCCTCCCGCTGCATCGCAAACGCCGTCTCCATCGTCTTGATCTGCCCCTCCAGCTCCAAATCCCCATCGCGGCTCTGCAAATGCGCCTGATTCATCTTCCCCAGCAGATCCAGTTGCCTTCTCTGCTGCTCCCGCGACAGCACGGGATTGTGAATATTCGCCAACAGCTTTTCCACCGCCATGTCCGCCGTAATCACGCTCGATGCCTGATACTGCGCCGGCAAAAACGAATTGCTCCACAGCGCCGGCCCCACCACGATCTTCGGCGTCGGCCGCAGCACCACATACCCCGGCAAATTCTCATTCTCCGATCCCAACCCATACAAAATCCAAGACCCCAGCGACGGCCGCACCGGCTGCAAATTCCCCGTGTGCATCTTCAACAGCGCCGGCTCATGATTCGGCACATCCGTGTGCATCGACCGCACCACGCAGATGTCATCGATCACGCTCGCGATATTCGGCAGCGTCTCGCTGATCTCAATCCCATTCCGCCCGCACTTCGAAAACCGCAGCGGCGACGGCATAAACCCCTGCCCCTTGGTCTTCTTCCCCTCCGGCTGCTTCCCTGCAAACCTCTCCAATGCCGGCTTCGGATCAAACGTATCCACATGCGAAGGCCCCCCATTCATAAACAGAAATATCACCCGCTTCGCCCTCGGCGCAAAATGCGCCACCGGCCCAACCCCGCTCGCCCTTGCAATCCCCGGCAGCATCCCCGCCAACCCCACCATGCCAAATCCAGCGCACATCCGCTGCAACATCTGCCGCCGCGTTGGTTGTTCAATCCACATAAATCGCCTCGCTGCAAACCAGCATCACCTGCGCCAACTGCTCCCACCGTGTCATTCCACCTTCCTCCGCTCCATCCAAAAACTCCCTGGCCATCTCCACCTCCTCCGCCCTCGGCTTCCTCGACAACACCAACCCATACACCCTCTTCACCTTCTCCCCATCCTCCTCAACCCCCTCCGCCTTCAGCCGCGCCACCAAACTCTTCGCCCCCGAAATCACAAACGGACTATTCAACATAAACAACTTCTGCGCCGGCGTCGTCGTCACCGATCTCTTCTCCGAATGGACGTTCGCATCCGGATAATCAAACTGCATCAGCAAATCATTCAACTTCAGCCTGCTGATCCGCGCATAAACCGTCCGCCGGAAATTATTCGAATCATCCAGCTCCATCGACTTCCCCCCGCCCCTCGCCAACCTCCCGCTGGTGAACAAAACCGAATCCCTCCACTGCTCCACCGTCATCCTTCTCCGATTCATCCTCCACAACAGCACATTCCCCGCATCCGCCTGCATTCCCCGCGCACTGTTCAGCGATGACTGCCCATACGTCGCCGACAACACAATTTCCCGCACCAGCCACTTGATCGACCACCCATTCTCCATGAACCGCACCGCCAGATCATCCAGCAGCTCAGGATGCGTGGCCAACTCCCCCGAATGTCCAAAATTACTCGGCGTCCCCACCAGCGGCCGCCCCATCAACATCCCCCACACCCGATTCACCATCACCCTCGCCGTCAACGGATTCTCTCCCGATGCAATCGCCTCCGCCAACTCCTTCCTCCCGCTCCCCTCTTTAAACAGCCTCGGCTCTCCCTCCGACAACACTCTTATAAACCTGCGCGGCACCGCCGGCCCCTTCCTCTCCACATTCCCGCGAATAAAAATATTCAGGTCCTGCGCCTCCCCATCCTCCACAATGTGCATCGTCGTCCCATCCATCTGCTCAGCCTTCACATCCCCCTTCACCTCCTGCCCCCCGCTGGTCCGATTCACCATCTTCGTGCTCGCGAAAACCCCCGCCAGCGCGTAATAGTCCCGCGTGCGAATCGGATCAAACTTGTGATCGTGGCATTTCGCGCACGCCACCGTCAGCCCCAGCATCGTCCGGCTCACCGTGTCAACCCGGTCCTCCCACTCCTCGGCCATCACATCAGCCGATTCCTGCTGTAATACTTCGGCCCCAATCCAACAAATCCCAGCGCCGGCAGATCATCAACACTCGCCCCCTCCACCTTATCCGCCGCCAACTGCAACTTGATAAACCGGTCATACGCCATGTCCCGATTGAACGCATTGATCACCCACTCCCGATACCGCCACGCATTCGGATAGAAAAACTTCGTATCACTCCCCACCTGGTGCGCCTGGTCCTCCCCATATCTCGCCAGCGGCAGCCACAAACTCGCCATCCGCTCCCCAAACGCCGCCGAAGCCAACAGCCTCTCCACCAGCCTCTCTTTCGCCGCCGGGCTCCGATCCCGAACAAACTCCTCCACCTCCTCCGGCGTCGGCGGCAATCCCGTCAGGTCATACGTGACTCTCCGAACGAAAACTCCCGCCGGCGCTGCCCCACTCGGCCCAATCCCCGCCGCCTCCAGCCGCGCCAAAATAAATCGATCAGTCCTCGTCTCCCCCCACCGGCTCCTCGTCGTCGCCGGCTCACTCATCCTCGGCCGCCGAAACGCCCACCACTCCCGATCCGCCTCCGAAATCGCCGCTTCCGCCTCCACCGCCACAATCTCCACCGACTTAACTCCCCCACTCACACTCACCCAATGCGCCCCCTCCTCCACCCACCTCTTCAACAATTCCACCTGCGCCACCGACAACCTCTCCCCCTTCGGCGGCATCACCTCACCCGGATCATTCGACGTCACCAATTTCAGCAAATGACTTTTCAGCGCGCTCCCCGGCACGATCGCCGGCTCCCCCGACTCGCCCCCCTTCAGCACACTCTCCTTCACATCCAGCCTCAGCCCCGACTTCTGCTTCTCCGGCCCATGACACTTAAAACAATGCGCCTCCAAAACCGGCTTGATATCCTTGTCATAATCCAGCGGCGTCGCCCCGCACACCGCCGCGGAACAAAGCACCAACCCCATCATCCCCAGCCCCACCAGAACTTGTGGTAATATCCTCTTCACCTGTCTTATCTTACCCCGCTGCGCCTCATGCGTGGCATGGGAGGCTTTATGAGAACCTGGCTGCTAATTTTCACGATTTTTCAGCTCTTCCCGGCCATCCTCCGCGCCGATGAGCCCGCCAAGTCCGCAAACCGAACTCCCCCCCGCCCCACCACCTATTGGCACCCCTACGCCATCCGCGATGAAATCCGCCCCGACTTCGATTCCAAAGTCGATGCCGCCGGCAACGACACCCTCCTCATCGCCGGCGGCGGCAATGCCTCCGCCGACGGCCGCTGGCTCAAGCGCGTCGCCGTCACCGAAGGCAAATACGTCCTCTTCACCGCCCGCTACCGCGCCAAACGCGTCGAAACCCCCACCCGCAGCATCATCGCCAGCGTCCTCTGGTTTGACGATTCGGGCAACCAGATCGAGCAGGCCGAATTTCCCATGACCGTTCGCACCCCTGCCCCTCGCGACCTCAATTCCGTCACCGGCACCTACAAAGTTCCCCCCAAAGTCAAAGAGGCCGAACTTCAGCTTCGTCTCCGCTGGGCCCCCGAGGGCGAGGTCGAGTGGAGCGACATCGACCTGAAAGAAACCCGCCCGCCCACGCCCCGCAAAGTTAAAGTCGCCTCCATCAACCACCGCCCCCGCAACACCAAAACTCCGCAAACCAACCTCGACCAATTCTCCAAGCTCATCGACGAAGCCGGCGAAAAAAAATCCGACATCATCTGCCTCCCCGAAGGCATCACCGTCTGCGGCACCCGCCTCACCTACGCCGACGTCGCCGAAGCCATCCCCGGCCCCAGCACTCAATTCCTCGGCCAATGCGCTGCCAAAAATAAATCCTACCTCGTCGCCGGCCTCTACGAACGCGATGGCAAGACCCTCTACAACACCTCCGTCCTCATTAACCGCGACGGCAAACTCCTCGGCAAATACCGCAAAGTCTGTCTCCCCCGCGAAGAGATCGACGGCGGCATCACCCCCGGCCACGACTACCCCGTCTTCGACACCGATTTCGGCCGCATCGGCATGATGATCTGCTGGGACATCTCCTACCCCGAAGTCGCCCGCGAGCTCTCCGCCCGCGGCGCTGAAATGATCTTCATCCCCATCTGGGGCGGCAACGAAACCCTCGCCAAAGCCCGCGCCATCGAAAACCAGATCTACCTGATCGCCAGCGGCTACGACTTCCGCACCGCCATCTACGACAAATCCGGCGACGCCATCGCCAAATCCCCCGACTCCACCAACATCATCTACGCCACCATCGACCTCAACGACCGCCTCCTCTGGCCCTGGCTCGGCGACTGGCGCTCCCGCATCTTCCTCGAAGGCCCCCCCCGCCCCGAGTGAATTGGTGGGGCGGACATTCCTGTCCGCCTCTCTGTTGCTGGCGCCGACATTCCTGCCCGCCTCTGCTCTTGGTGGGGCGGACATTCCTGTCCGCCTTTGTAGTACGCCGTCCACGCTCTTTTGGTGGGTGGCATGGGCAGCCGTACTCGGATGCCCGTGTCTTCCCGTTCGCAGCGACTACCCACACTTTTGGTGTGGCCGGCGTAGTAGCGTGGGCACTACCCGCCTCCGTCTTCTTCCCCCCTTTCGTAGGGGCGGCTTCAGCCGCCGTCCCCTGTGGCCGCAACATCTGATTTGGCGCGATCCTTCTCCTCCGCCCCGGAAACATTCCTGCCCCGCCGAGATGGCACAAAGAGCCATTTGCAATCGCCCTGCCCGCCAACCCCCGCCCCCTTTGCATTTGCCCTCTCCACCGCCACAATCTACTTCTGATGACCCCCGAGACCTTCGTCCAAAAATGGTCCGGCGCAACCCTTTCCGAACGCGCCGCCTCCCACGAACATTTCCTCGACCTCAGCCACCTCCTCGACCAGCCCACCCCCGCCCAATCCGACCCCACCGGCCAGGACTACGCCTTCGAAAAACCCGTCCACCCCGCCGCCGCCGCCTCCAAAGGCTCCAAAGGTGAATACGGCTTCGTTGACGTCTGGAAACGCGGCCACTTCGCCTGGGAATACAAACGCCAGGGCAAATACAAAGACCTCACGGACCGTTACGCCGACACCGCTCGAAACGCGCGGTTTTTCTGGTTGTGCGTATCGTGGCGGATAGCGCAGTCAAATTTCGTTAACTCTCTTCCTTCCATATAATTCAAAGGATGCCGAAAAGGCACATTGGAGGATCTGTTGGAAGCTCGGCTGATTGAAATCACCCCGTCTGCACTCGCCCACGGACGACTAAGCATCAAATCGTGCGGAAGAGACTTCTTTCCCGCTGACTGCTTCGGCAAATCTACCAGAAGCGCCGGCTGTGGCTCGTTTTTGCGCTTGTATGTCGAAGGCCTACCTGTTCCGATTACCACGGACATTCCTACGGACTTGGAAGGTCGTCCCAGGTGGTTCTTCCGGCAGCGTGCCTGGGTGAAGCAGTTTCTTAGCCAGCACCGGCCCACTGCCGAACAGAAGACTTAACGGTCGCTCCTACCTCATGTGCTTTGATCGTGAAACGAGGGTAGAATTTTCACCATGCGGCCTTACGACAAAGAGAATCGCTCGTCCCTACATCTCAAGTGCATCGCATGTGGCAACGCGGATCGGTTCATCGAAATCATGCAATACGAATCGCATTTTGTGAATTCACACTTGGTTTACGTCGGGTTGGCTGTTGCCGAGGTAGACCGATATGAGTGTTGCCAGTGTGGCGCCGTCGTTGAACCAAGGCAGGAATCACCTCCGGCATGAACGCCTCTCTGATCGTCGAAGATTTGGTCAAGCTTCTTGAGCGTCGCTATGGTAGGAGCCGACAGCCGGGAAAAGCCCGCATCCTCACATTTGGGTCTGCGATCACCTGCTCAATCAATTACTCAAAACTCCTGAATGGGCACAAGTTTTTCTATGCTGTGCCCCAAGAAATCATCCATCCTGAAAAAGTATTCCCACAAACAGAAGCGGGCGAATATGTTCTCTTAGTTTGTGGTTCGCCCAAAAAAACGCTCGTTCTTCCCCGTGCTTTGATGACGCAGATGTTGAAGGGAGTTCCTACCCGGAGGGTGGATATCTTTCTAGAGAATGACGCTTATGTTTTGCAGACTACCAAGCATCCAAAGATAAACGTCACCAATTTTTTAAACGCGTTTCCCGAAATATCCAAACCAACGGCAGCCCCGAGCTCTGATGAAGCTGGCTTACCTGCTAAGGACCGCATTCATGTGAAGGTGCAATGGGGCCTCATCTCATTGGGACGTGCTGAGGATTGTTCCGTATGGGTGCCTACAAACGACCGAAATCTTTCCTATCAGCAGAATTCCTTCTCTGAGCTGACGATTCCGAGACTTCCAAATTTTGGCTTTGACGAAAATACCAGGCGCATCGTTCAAAATATTGATGTTCTTTGGTTGAACCGAAACGTCATCAGAAAGGCCTTTGAAATCGAATCCACCACCTCGATTTACAGCGGACTCTTGCGGTTAAATGACTTGATTTTGGCGCAGCCGAACATTCAGATCGACCTTTATTTGGTAACCAGTACGGCGCGGCGCGAGAAAGTCCGTAGTCAACTGGCGAGACCGTCGTTTCAGCCACTCGCTCCCAAGGTTCAATCGGTGACATTTGAACAAGTCGACGAAAAAGTCAAAACGCTGGAATCCCTGCCGTTGAAGCACGGCGCGAGAATCAGTGGTTTGCTTCGAGGAGAGCCTTTTGTGCCGCTGGACTACACTTACCCCTCGGACCTTTGATTCAGCCATAACGCGGCGCGCCATTTGCTTTTCCGGTCCAAGCCAAAGGAGGCCGAGACAAAATTAGCATCGTTCAAATCATTCAGGATTTTGCATTATGTCGCGAGAAGTTTCCTCAGCTCATCTGCCGCCCGATAGCGGCCCAATTCATGGAGGATGAGGTGATTTCCCTCTTCGAATTCGAGGAAAGCAAAAAGGGGTTTGCGATTTCTGCGGAAAGGCACTATCGCTTGGTGGCGGCAGAAGAGTTGACGCCGGAGGAACTAGAGACGTATCGACGTCGACCGGAATGAGCGTCCGTACCTTCTCAAATCGCCGCCGCCAAAGACCCCCGCCTCAAAAAACGCACCCTCACCAACCTCTACAACGAGCGTCCCACCTGGCTCAAAGTCGCCCACCTCGAGCTCGACAAATCCATCCTCGCCGCCTACGCCGCCACCGATCCCGCCGGAAACTGGTCGCAAGACTGGGCCGATGTCTGGTTCGACACCGGCGCAGGCCAACCCCTCCCCCCCAACCACCCTCTCGCCGCCAAACGCGCCGAGGTGGATAAAAAAGTCCTCGAAAACCTCCTCCGCCTCAATCTCTCCCGCTCCTCCACCCCCTGAATCCGCCCCTTCCCGCTTCCGCCAAAATCGCGGAAGTTTTTTGGCTTTTCACCAAACAAATCACAAACCAAAACGTATAGCTACGGTAGGTCGGGCACTCTTGCCCGACATCCTTAAAGAAAGGGGGGATCGAATGCCTTGCTCACACCCACCCAGTCGTCCCAGCGCCCATTCCCCCTCTTCACGGAACCCCCAACCCCGAACCCAAAACCCTTTTACTACCAAACGAACCCAATCGTCATCTTCGCGTCATCCACACCCTGATCCAAACAATATCTCCTCTCCATCCCTCTGCGTCTCCGCGTCTCTGCGTCTCGGCGGTTGTATTGCCACCGCAAAACGAACCCATTTCCCACCCGCCAGTCGTCAATCATCAATCATCAACGCCCATCCCTCATCCGTTGCCCATCGGGACTCGCTTTTCGCCGCCATGGACGCGATATCCCGCCCAAAGGACTCATTCGGGACCCAAAAAGGACTCGAAAAGGACTCGGAAAGGACTCGCTTTTTTTGGCACTTCCTTGCCCCAC
>JBGPEF010000221.1:0-8532 GCA_041482675.1 Tepidisphaeraceae bacterium
CTGCCTCTCCCACCACCCCCAACACCATCGTCCCCCCCACCGGAGGGAATCATCCAGGAATTACTTGCTTCACGTCTTCACGTCTTCACGTTTCCGTTCCCGTAGGTCCGGCTGTGCCGGACACTCAAAAGAAAAAGGAAGACCACCATTGGCAGTCTTCCTCTTTTGATCAATTTAGTGATCGCGCAATCGCTGGCTTAGTAGCGGCTACTTCCGCCGCCGCCGCGGCTGCCGCCTCCGCCTCCGCCTCCGCCGCCGGAGCGGGGACGCTCTTCGCGGGGTTTGGCGACATTGACGGTGAGGGCGCGGCCGGAGTGATCCTGGCCGTTCAGTGCGGCGATGGCCGCGTTAGCCTCGGTTTCGGAGCCCATCTGGACGAATCCGAAGCCCTTGGAGCGGCCGGTATCGCGGTCGGCGATGACTTCAGCGCTCTGAATCGTGCCGTGAGGCGAGAACAACGTTTGAAGATCGGAGCCGGTCATGTCATAGCTCAGATTTCCGACATACAACTTACTGCCCATGGAATTCTCCTTTACGAAAATTGGGCGCCTGACCTGTAGGTTTACTTTTCTGGTCAGTGCTGAAAAGAGGCCAAAATCCGGCCCAGGAAGGTAGGAGGGGCGAGAACAGGCAGCAGGCGGGAGTTTTGCTAGAACAATGCCCAGAGACACCGAGTCGTCGAACGTACCTCGCCACACTCTAAGGGAAGCGGCCGGGGAAGTCCAGTCAGAAAGCAGCAAATGTTTGAAATGGAAATTCGGGCGGAATCGAGCGGACTGGGCCACCCCTCACCATCCGCGCCCTTAGATTTTCATGGTGGCAAACAGCGCGTCGTTGGTTTTGTGCTTCTTGAGCACGTCGAGGAGGGTGATCATGCCCTGGGCCGGTTGCATGTTCATCAGATGCCGGCGCATCGCCCTTGCGGCATTGAGCTGAGTTGGGTTGAGCAGCAGCTCCTCTTTTCTTGTCCCGGACTGCGGAATGTTCAGCGCGGGGTAAATCCGCTGATTCGCCAGATTGCGATCCAGCGTCAACTCCATGTTCCCCGTGCCCTTGAACTCTTCGAAAATCACCTGATCCATCCTCGATCCGGTATCGATCAGGCAGGTGGCCAAAATGGTCAGCGACCCGCCATTCTCAATCTTCCTCGCCGCGCCAAAAAGCCGTTTGGGGATCTCCAGCGCCCGATTATCCAGCCCGCCCGACATCGTCCGCCCGCCCGAAGGCCCGCCGACATTGAAAGACCGGCCCACCCGCGTGAGCGAATCCAGCAACACAACAATGTCCGCCCCAAATTCCACCTGCCGCTTGCAGCGCTCGATCACCAACTGAGCCAGGTCGAGATGTTTCTCCACCGTGTTGTCATTGGAAGAAGCATAAACCTGCCCCGGCACATTCCTCCGCATATCCGTCACTTCTTCCGGCCGCTCATCAACCAGCAGCAAAACCAGTTGCACCTTCGGATAATTGGCGTGGATCCCCTTGGCCATGTTCTGGAGCAAAATCGTCTTGCCCGTGCGCGGCGGGGCGACGATCAGCCCGCGCTGGCCGAAGCCGACGGGCGAGAGGATGTCGATGCACCGCGTGGTCAGCTCATCCGGATTGTGCTCGAGCTTGATCATCGGGTGCGGATCGATCGGGGTGGACTCGTAGAGGCCGACCTTGTCGGTCCATTCGCCCGGCGGCCGCTGCTCGATGGCGTTGACGCGGGAGAGATGGCGGCCTTTGGTCGGTCCTTTGAGCATCAGGCCGGGGCGCAAGCGCATTTCGCGAATCATCTGCTTGGTGACGATGACGCCGCCGCGCAGGGGACGCAGGGGATGCAGTGGGTCGCGGAGCTGGCCGTCGCTGCGCTCGTCGGCTACTTGCAGAATTCCTTCTACTTCGTTGTTCTGATGGTCGGGCATGTTAAAACATCCGGGGACAGACTAATGGTTCGCGGGGCGAACCCTACACTCGTTGGGGCGATCATCGGTCATGATCGAGAATCCGGCGGCGGGCCAATGGTTCGCAAAAGCGAACCTGCCCATGCGTTGTTGCTTAAACGAATCCCCCCGTCCACATTTGAGGTCGCGGCCGCCCGCGGCGACAATTCCAAGCTACTGTGGAGACTTCACGCTTCTTTTAACACGGGGAACAAATTCCGTTCCGCGCGTGACGGGCCCCTGACTGGCCTTTCTGCCCGTTTCTGCCTTGGCACCCTCCGCAGCGTGACGTGAAGTCCTACGGGAGACTCGATAACATACCCTACTTACGGCCGGGAGCAAGCGCCAGCGCTTCTCGCAACAGTCAGGCAAACGTCAGGAGCAGCCCATGTCATTATTGACCCGATTGCAGGAGGACATGAAGACCGCCATGAAATCAGGGCAAAAGGAGAGATTATCGGTCCTCCGCATGCTCATCAGCGACGTCAAGAACATCGATCTTCAGCCCAAAAAACTGAGCGAAGAGGAAACCGTGGCCGCCTACGGCAAGAAATTGCGCAAAAGCATCGAGGAGTATGAAAAGCTGAACAAGGCACCCGAGGTGGCGCAGCTCAAGTCAGAGCTGTCGGTCGTGGAAGAATATCTGCCCAAAAAAGCCTCCGGGGCCGACACGGAGCGCCTGGTGGAAGAGTTTTTGAGCAAAAACTCGTTCACCGAAAAGGAGTTCGGCAAAGCCATGGGCATGTTCATGAAAGCCCACGGCGGAACCATCGATCCGGCCCAGGCCAATGCCCTGTTGAAGCAAAAACTGGCCGGGAAATAGCGCCGCGAAAGACTTCGGTAGGGTTGGCTGTAGGGGCGGCTTCAGCCGCCGTGAGAGCGGTGAACCCGTTTCTCAAGCCACTCCAGTCATAACCGGATTTTAGTTTACAAGTTCCGCAATCGGCCGAGTCGCTGATGTCGCCGGCCGCGTCGCCGGCCGCGTCGTCGGCCCCTCATCCTCATCATAAAACCCCGGCTCCACCGGCGGCGGCGCACCATAAATCTTGATCCGCCGGTATTGCAGATACGCCTCGCGCATGAAAATGTACGGATCGATGGCCGCGTCGTCGCGGAAATTGATGGCCGCGTTGGCCCGCGCTCTGTCCTCGGCCAGATTCAACACATCCAGTGGAATCGAGACATAATCCGGCAAATCCACATAGTGCAGCACATTGGTGTACATCCCCACCGGAATCCGCGGCACATCGCGGAATGTCGATGGCCCGTAAAGCGGCAGCACCAAATAAGGGCCCGGACCCCCTCCCCATTTACCGATGGTAATCCCAAAATCGTTTGAATGGCCCGGAAGATCCCACTTGGTGGCGACATCAAACACCCCCGCAACACCGACGGTGCTGTTGACTCCCATTCGGACCGTGCTGGCCAGACCATCCTTGATGTGACCCTGTAAAAAGTCGTTGAGAATGACATTCCCGTAGCTCAGATTGTCAAAAAAATTCCCCAGCCCGTGTCGAACCGGCTTGGGAACAACCTTGGTGTAAAAATCGGAGGCCGGCTTGAGCAGGGCCTTATCCAGCCCGTCATTGATCTTGTAGATGAACCGGTTGCACTTCTCAAACGGGTCGGGGTTTTTAGGATTGTGGGCGCAGCCGCTGCAGACAATGAAAAATGCCAGGCCCAGGAACGAAACGGCGACCCTCCAGATGCTGCGGCTTGGCATGAATGACCTTCACTCGCCCTTTGCTTGCCCCAGCGCTCACTTGTCCGCGTCGGCGGTGCGCGTGGGTTTCTCGCCGCCGCTTGCGGCGTTTTTATCGTGGAGCATTTTCAGCAACTTGTCCATGCCGCCATCCTTCATGATCACCAGAAACTGCACCCGAAACGTGTTGGCCATGCTGATGCCGGCAATGTGGATGTCAATCACCTTCCAGCGGTCATCCTTCTGCCGCATGCGAAAATCCACCTTGGCGATTTCCTCCTGCACGCCGTCCTTGGGCCTGCCAAGGACGCGCGTCAGGATCGTCGCGTCGCCTTTAACTTCCGGCCGGTCGCCCACGATCACCACTTCCTCATCGTCGTACCCCTTGGTTGATTTGGTGGCGATCCCCAGCATGTGCTTCTTGAATTCATCCACAAAATGCCCCCGCTGCGCATCACTCAGATCCTTCCAGCCCGGCCCGATCGACAGCCGCGAGAGCGTGTCAAAATCAATCATGTCCTCGACCACAACCCTCATCTTGTCCGCGCGCTGCTGCTGATCGAGATTGCGGTCCTGGAGAATCGCCAGCATCCGCGAAATCCCCGCCTGCGCTGCCGCCCGCGCCGGCGAAATCGCAGCTCCATCCGCGGCCGCCGGAGGCTTGGGCGGAGCGGCCGCGGGCGAATGAACGGGAATAAAAATGCCCAGAATGATGGTGGCAACGGCGGATCGAAGAAGTCGACTCATTGGTGTGGCACTCCGTTACGAACTCCGCCCGCTCTCTTGCGGACACGGCCTCATGCCTACCCATCGAACCTTAACCACCCAGTTCTTTAGTCATCATAACATTTGCCCCGGAAGAATGGCCATCAAGAAACGGCCCGCAAGCCATCGCAAGCGCATTTCCCCGCCAGGCGTAAGGCTACTTATCGACAATTAAACCATGCCCGCACATGGTAGAATCGGGCGGCTCGCGAACGCCCGGAGCACCGCCATCGCTCAGCGCCATACCGGTGCCGCACCGATCGGGAGCAGGAGGACAATGCACAACTTACTCATCGGGCTCGCAGTCTTCATCATGGCCGCCTCCGCCTTCGCCCAACCCTTCCCCCCCGGAAAAACCCTCTACACCGGCGTCAATCTCGCCGGCGCTGAATTCGGCTCAACCCCCACCCCCGGCAATCTCGGAACCTACGGCTCCAGTTACCTCTATCCGACGAATGCCGAAGTTGATTACTACATCAGCAAGGGAATGGACACCTTCCGCCTCCCCTTCCGCTGGGAACGGTTGCAGCCCACGCTCAACAGTCCCCTCGACAGCACCGAGCTTTCCCGCCTCGACAGCTTTGTCAGTTACGCCACATCAAAAGGCGCGCATGTCGCCATCGAGCCGCACAACTTCGCCCGCTATTACCCCGACCCCGCCAACTTCCAAAGCTCAACCCAGGGCCTCGTCGGCAGCGCTGTCCCCAACTCCGCCTTCGCCGATTTCTGGTCGCGCCTGGCCAGCACCTACAAATCCAACCCGCACGTCATCTTCAACCTGATGAACGAGCCCAACACCATGCCCACCGAGCAGTGGGTCTCCGCCAGCAACGCCGCCATATCGGCCATCCGCGCGGCCGGCGCCAACAACCTGATTCTCGTCCCCGGCAACGCCTGGACCGGCGCCTGGACCTGGTTCCAAACCTGGTACGGAACCCGCAACGCCACCGCCATGCTCAACATCGTCGACCCCGCCAACAACTTCGCCTTCGACGTCCACCAATACCTCGACAGCGACGGCTCCGGCACCTCGGCCACGATCTTCAACAACGACCCCACCATTGGCGTGCAGCGCCTGACCGCCTTCACCAATTGGCTCAAAACCAACAACCGCCGCGGCTTCCTCGGCGAGTTCGCCGTCGCCAATTCCACCATCGGCACTGACCCTTCCCAGATCGGCGACGAGACCCTCAGCAACATGCTCGACTACGTCGGCGCAAACAACGACGTCTGGCTCGGCTGGACCTGGTGGGCCGGCGGGCCCTGGTGGGGCAACTATATGTTCACCCTCGACGCCACCAATCTTGGTTCCCCCAATCAGGCCGACCGTCCAGCCATGGCCGCTCTCCAACCCTATTTCACCCCAATCCCCGAGCCGGCATCCCTGGCGGCGATCAGCATCTGCGCATGCCTGCTAATTTCCCGCCGCCCACGCTGAGCGCTATTGAATTGCCCCTTGAAGTTCCCACGGCTGCGATGGTCGCATGGTCCCCTTGGTCCGCGAGGTGTTGCGTCCAATTTGATACAATGTGGAATGAACCGTCGACAACCTTCAGTTGATTGCCAGGGAAGGAAAGATCCATGGACTCAAGCACCCAAACCGCTCCCCCCTCAAAAGCCGCCCTCTGGACCGGCCGAATCCTGACCATACTGCCCGCCCTGATGCTGCTGATGAGTGGCATCATGAAAATCGCCAAGCCCCCCAGCGTCGTCCAGGGATTCGAGCATCTCGGCTATCCCGAAAGACTGGCCATGACGCTCGCAATTCTCGAAATCGGCTGCACCCTCATCTACCTCATCCCCCAAACCACCGTCCTCGGCGCGATCCTCCTCACCGGCTATCTCGGCGGCGCTACCGCCACTCATCTCCGCATTGGCGAGCCGGTCAACTGCATCACTACCGTGCTACTCGGCGTCGTCATCTGGCTGGGTGTCTTCCTGCGCGACCCCCGCCTGCGAGCCCTGATTCCGCTGCGAAGTTAAACCGCACTGAAGCGCCCTATTGGCAAAGAAAGGAAACCGTGATGCCGCGCATTGCAAGTTGTCTGATCATTTCGCTCGCCATCCTCACCGGCTGCTCTTCTCAACAGAAGCCCGCCCAAACCAGCCCGCCCCAGCCCAACGACTTGTCCCAATTACAAGGCGAATGGCTCATGAAATCCGGCGTCGCCGACGGCTTTGCCCTCCCGGATGTGATGGCCCGCAACTTCAAACGAGTCTGCCGATCCAATGAACTCACCGTAACCAACGGCGCTCAGTTGATCATGAAAGCCACCATCACCCTCGATCAAACCAAAACTCCCAAAACCATCGACTACGACGTCATCGACGGCCCCACCAAGGGCAAAAAACATCTCGGCATCTACGAGCTCAACGGCGACACCCTCAAATCCTGCTTCGCCGCCCCCGATGCCCCGCGCCCCACCGGCTTCTCCTCCACCTCCGGCGATCTCCAAACCTTCTCAGTCTGGGAGCGCGCCAAACACCCGTAGCCCGATCATTTATTTATTCTGGAGCCCACGATGCACTGCCGCACAATTGTGTGCCTGTTGATCGCCTGGAATTGCTTCGCACAATTCGCGCCCGCGTCTGCCTTCACCCCAGACCCCCCCACCGTCCAACGCCAGGGCCCCGCCTACCGCTATCCCCAGGCCGGCTGGATCGTTCTCCACATCGAAGGCGATCCCTACGATCGCGGCCAGCAACACGGCAAGCTCCTCTGGCGCGAAATCGAAAACTACATCAAATGCTACGCCGTCATTCAGTCCCCCAAGTCTCCCTCCGAGGCCTGGAAGCTGATGCGCACCATGACCGACGCCCTCTTTCTCCGCCGCTTCGATCCCGAGCTGCTTGAAGAAATGAAAGGCATCGCCGACGGCGCGGCCGCGGCCGGCGCAAAATTCGACGGCCGCCCCGTCGATCTCACCGACATCGTCGCCATCAACATCTGGCCCGAGCTGCTCACATTGGATGAAGCCCTGCGCGCCCAGCCCACCGGCCTCGAAGGCAAAAACTTCGACAAGCAGATCCCCCGCCCGCCCGTGACTCCCAAGCCCAGCCGATGCAGCGCCTTCGCCGCCACCGGCGTCGCCACCAAAGACGGCAAAGCCATCATCGGCCACATCTCCATGTTCGAGATCTACCCCTGCAACTTCTTCAACGTCTGGATCGACGTCAAACCCACCAAAGGCCACCGCCTCGTCATCCAGGGCGCGCCCGGCAGCATTCAGAGCGGCATGGACTGGTACATCAACGACGCCGGCATCGTCCTCACCGAAACCACCATCAGCCAGACCAAATTCGACGCCAGCGGCCTCTCCACCGGCTCGCGCTCGCGCCACGCCATGCAATACGGCGACAGCATCGACTCCGTCGTCAAGCTTCTCGGGGTCGAGGGCAACGGCCTCTATACCAACGAGTGGCTCCTGGCCGACATGAAAACCAACGAGATCGCCCTCTTCGAACTCGGCACAAAAACCTCCCGCCTCATGCGCAGCTCGAAGGATGAATGGTTCGGCAACACCAAAGGCTTTTACTGGGGCTGCAACAACACCAAGGACCTGGCCGTCCGCATGGAAACCATCGCCGCCGCCAACGACCGCCCCGCCAACATGATCTTCTGCCCCGAAGAGCGCGACATCGCCTGGGTGAAACTCTATGAGCGCACCAAAGGCGCCATCGACGCCGATTTCGGCAAGCTCGCCTTCGGCAAACCCCCGCTGGCCGCCCGCAACTCCTGCGACGCCAAATACACCACCGCCGACATGGCGCTTCATCTCCAATCCTTCGCCCACTGGGGCGATCCCTACGGCCAGCTCTGGGAACCCACTCACGATGAGCGCGAGAAATATCGCGAAGTCCAACCCATCGTCCCCAACGACTGGACCGTGCTCACCACCAATCCCCCCGCGCAGGAGGCCGACACTGCCACAATCGCCGTCGATCTAAAAACCGACGCATCCGACAAAGACGAAGAATCCGACGGCGATGCTCACGACGACGACAACAAACCCCAGCCCCCACCCGCCTGGCACGGCACCATCCTCCCCGCCTCCGACGGCGACATCTGGCTCGCCACTGCCTTCGCCGGCTTTCACAACTATGTCGCCCACGAACGCGAGCTGCTCAAGAAGCACGAGA
>JBGPEF010000222.1:0-8523 GCA_041482675.1 Tepidisphaeraceae bacterium
ATATTCGAAACTTTCTCCTTCTCCGCCCGCTGCTTGAGCATCTCCAGCATCTCCGGCTGAATATCCACCGCCAGCACTCGCCCCTTCTCCCCCGCCAGCTTCGCCAGCCACAGCGTATAAAACCCATTCCCCGCCCCCAGGTCGCACACCCACTGCCCCGGTTGAACTTTCAACCGCTTCACCATCGTCGTGCAATCCTCCTCCTTCTCCCTCTCCTCCCGCGTCAGCCATCCCGCCCCCGCCCAGTGCATCGTCTGCGCAATTTCCCTCCCCATGTAATGCGTCAGCGGCGGCGCTTCCGGTTTCGTCGCCGGCGCTGCCGCCGGTGGCGCGGCCGGCTTTGGCTTGAGCAGCTCATCCGGCGCTGCTGCAACCAAAACAACATTCAGGCATGTAATAACCCAGAGGCCCACGCGTCTCTTATTCATGTTGGCTCCATGGCGCCGGCGGCAATTGGAAACCCGCCCCCGCCCTCTGCGTCCAACGCCGAGTATAACGCCAGCGTCAACTTCCCGCAGTCGTCCTCACCATGCCCTCCACGCTTCTCTCGTGGCTGGCATGGGCAGCCGTGCTCTCGTGCCACCGGCAGCTTGTCTGCCAGTGTTTCGTTCGGGGGGTATGGGCAGCTCCGGGTAAAAGAACTCGGATGCCCGTGTGCTCGATGTTCCACCGCGAAGGAGGTTCTTATGACCACCCTCATCATCAGCGGCCGGCGAATCCTCGACAACTTCATCCTCCCCCTCTGCACCTTCCTGGCCGTCCTCATCGTCTGGTTCGGCATCGACTACGGCGACCTGATCGTCGCCATTATGTGCATCGCCCTCGGCTTCTCGCTCGTTCTCACCGGCATCGCCGCCTCCGACGAACATTCATGAGCGGCGCTTCAGCAGTTTTCGAAACAGCGAACCGATCCCTCCCCGCCGATCTCGCTCTTGCGGTTGCTCAGCCACTTCGACAATCCGAAGTTGCTCCACAATCTGTTGCGCCCCCGCCACCTCTTCCGGCTCTGGCTGACCCACCCCAATATGCGTGACGGTGACAAAATCACGTCCGTTGGAAAGGTACCACGCTTGAACCCGCGCGGACTCTTTGGTTCTAAAAACGGCCGTCCCATATCTGCCGATGGCGCACTTACCCGACGATGTCTCCAATAGTTCCGGCTCATCGAACCCTTTCCCGAATCCCTTCGCCAGGCCAATCAGCTCCTCATCCGTCGGATTCGGCTCCTTGCCCGAGGCATACCACGCCCATGAAACTTGTAGCGGCCCGGACTCCGAACTCGCATCTCGCAAAAAAGTAGGCGGTCCCTCCGGATTCTCGTACGAGTAATCCGTCCAGCCAGGCAGGAGATTAACCTTCACCCGTTTATCCATAGCTGCACTCTACCGATCCAGCGTACCCCCAGTTCTATTCCAAAGCGCGTCGGTGCCATTTGCCGACGAGTTTTCAGAACTTGACCACCCATTCTTTACCCCGCTACCTGGACCGCCTGGCTGGGTCGTGTGGACCGGGCACCGGAGGGCCAGCGATTCCCGAATCGCGCCAGCCCCTTCCCCCCTGAAATCCCTCTCACTCCCTTTCCTCCCCGCAATTAAAAAAATTCCTCCAGTAAGCCGCCAGCAGCGGCGCTACTTAAACGGATTGTCGGGGGGTTGCAGGGGGGGGTACTCCCACCATGCATCCGCGGCATTTCTGCCTTCGCCGGGGATCAAGCTTCAAACTCTCCAATCCGGTTCCCACTTCTTCCATTTCAGAAAATCCCCCCCCACGTCCGATAATGCGTCTGGTGGGCATTGCCCCCCTATACGCATGACCGACGTCCTTGACCAATCCGAAGTAGACGCCCTCCTCGCCGCTGTCGAGGGTGGCCAGATGCAGGAGGAGCCCGCCCCCCCTGTTTTCGGCCGCACCGGCCGCCACCGCGTCGACGTCCACGTCTACGACTTCAAACGCCCCGAACGTGTCTCCAAAGACCAGATGCGGGCCCTGGAGGCTCTCCACGAAGGCTTCGGCCGCAATTTCGGCGCTGCCCTCTCCGGTTACCTCCGCACCATCGTCGAAGTCAACGTCTCCAACATCGAGCAGCTCACCTATTCCGAATTCATCCACTCCCTCCCCAACCCCACCTGTTTCAACCTCCTCAAAGCCGAGCAGCTCGACGGCCAACTCTGCCTCGAAATCAGCCCACTGATCATCTACCCGATCATCGATCGCCTGCTGGGCGGCTCCAACGCCGACCTCTTCATCCCCCAGCGCCCCCTCACCCAGATCGAACAACGCCTCGTCCAGCGCATCACCGACCGCGCCACCCAGCATCTTTCCGAGGCCTGGTCCAACCTCACCCCCGTCACCTTCTCCGTCAATGACTTCGAATCCAACCCCCAGCTCGTCCAGATCGTCCCCCCCAACGAAACCGTCGTCGTCATCGGCTTCGAGCTCAAAATGGGCAACCGCTCCGGCACGATGAGCCTCTGCATCCCCTACAACGTCATCGAGCCCATCATGGGCATGCTGGCCGCCCAAAACTGGTTCTCCTACCAGCGCAAAGGCGGCCAGGATGATCATCTCCGCAAGCTCACCAAAAATGTCTGCAACGCCACCGTCGAGCTGCGCACCTTCCTCGCCCAGACCACCATCCGCGTCTCCGACCTTCTTGCTCTTCAGGTTGGCGATGTGATCACCACCGACAAGGATTCAACCCACGACGTCCTCATCCAGATCGAAAGCAAAAACAAATTCCTCGGCCAGATCGGCCAGTTCCGCGGCGGCCGCGCCATCCGCATCACCCGCCTCTGCCAGCAGCTCGATCCACCTTCCATCGACGCCCCCCGGAGGGGCAAATGAGTCGCCAGGCCACCGGCCGCGGCACCCGCGCCTCCGCCAACACCGGCTTTCTCAGCGCGCTGCAAAATTATTTCCACCAGTCCGAGCTCCCCTTCGTCTGCCTCACTTTTCTCCTGCCGCTGATCGTCCTCTACGAAATCGGCACTCACTATTTCGCCTCCGACTGGGCCCGTCACACCGAGACTCGCGTCCTCGCCTTCAATCTCCTCCGCCAGTTCATGGCCATGTTCGGCGCAACCGGCCGCTATCTCCCCTGCTTCGCAGTCCTCTTCATCCTCCTCACCTGGCACATCGCCCGCCGCGATCCCTGGCAGCTTCAAGTCGGCGCTAATTTTCTAATGTGCATCGAATCCGCCCTGCTCGCCCTCCCCGTTCTCGCCCTGGGCAACATCATCAGCCACTACCTCCCCCTCTACTCCGCCGCCGGATCTTTCAGGAGCGGTTTGGTCCTCGCCTTGGGCGCTGGCATCTACGAAGAGCTCGTTTTCCGCCTCATCGCATTCACATTGCTCAACATCTTGCTTATTGACATCCTCCGAATCGAAAAGCGTTGGGCCTATCTACTAATTGTGGTTTCTTCATCAATTATTTTTTCTTCCTACCATTACTGGTCCCCTCAATCGGCCCCATTCCGATGGTCCGATTGCATTTTTCGCACACTGTCGGGAGCCTATTTTGGCATCCTCTTCATCATGCGCGGTTTTGGCGTAACCGCAGGCACTCACGCTGTTTATGACATTTACTTCTTCACCTTCCGCGCCCTCATGGTCTGATCCGACAAATTATTTTCTACCTTTTAACCCGGAAATGCCGCTATAATCGGCACCGACTCGTTCACATCGGGTGAACGCTTCACAAATCTCGGCGGCGGAGGCGTCATCAAGGGAAGAATTGACGCCTTTCGTAGAAATCCTCGTAGTGGGCGCGAGTTATATCACCCGCCGTTGTGGTGCCGGGAAAGGGTTTCCCTCTTTACCCGTCTACCCAAATATCGGGGTGCAATCCCCCTAGAAAGAGCACGGACGCAATGAGCAATCGCACCAAACAACGCCGCTCAGGAGGTCTCACACTCCTGTTGTACCAGCGGACTCTCCACCCCGAGCTTTTCAAAATCCTCGGAGCGGAAAAGGTCGTCCGCCGTGCCTACGAAGCCGACATCTGGCTCATCGAAGGCGGCCACGTCATCACCTTCACGGCCGGTAAAAACACTCTCGCCGAAGTCATCGTCACCAACAGCGAGCCCTTCACCGACCGCGGCCTTCTCCAGTCGATCCCCTGCCGGGGCGAAAAGTATCACGAAATGACCGCCCCCGGTGGCAACATCAAGTACATGATCAGCACCCAGGAAGAACAACTCACTCAGACTTTGTACGACGCCACCAAGCACGAGATCGCCAATTACGCCGGCAAGCGCGAATTGATGACCGCCGAAATCCCCTCGAAGGATGAGCAGAGCGCCACGCTCAGCGTCCTCGACATCGAGCGCCGCAGCCACGAGCTGCTCGTTCAGAGCTTCCATCTCTTCGACGAGAACCAGATGGTCATCAAGACCCAGGCCATCTTCGAAGTCGTCCGCGGCGCCTGATTTTTTTGTAGTGCAGGCTTTCAGCCTGCAACCAAAACACCAGGGCGCGCGACCTCGCGCGCCCTTTTTCATGCGCCCCCGCCTGCCTGCACCGACGCCGCATACGCCTCAATCCGTTCAATGATCTGATCCGTCGGCCCCCGCTCATACACAAAATCATCCAGCCTGAACGTCCCCCGCACCGCCGGCTCCCCCACTTCATATTCGATGGTCGCAATCCCCTTCCGGTCCCACAGCCCCTTGTCGATTTTGCGAATCGCCGACAACGGAATCGCCGGATGCCCCGGAATATGCAGCGTCTCCCCCTCCAGCCGATATTCCCCCCGCGAATTGTGCATCGCCCGATACAGCACAAATATCGCCAGCGGCGGCAGCAAGATCCCCAGCAGCTTATTCAACGGCGCATCATACTCCCCATGCGGCGGCCGCATCCCGTGCGCTGGATTCCAGGCCGCGTTGTCCGCCGGATACTTCCAAAACCCATGATAAATACTGGCAATCCCAAACCCCATGAAAAGCAAAAACATCAGATACCGCGTGTTGCGATAGTATCTCCCATACGTCGCCACAATCGGCCCCGCATAAGCCGGACTGATCTCCGAACCACTCGCCGCTGTTGTTGTTTCTTGAGTTTCCTCAGACATGTCATTTCTGCTCGCCGCCGCTGTACGGTGACTATATGGGCGGCTGTACGGGCGGCCGTAGGCGCGGCTTCAGCCGCCGTTCCAACCACCTCTCACCACCCTCAAAACACCCTACTTCCCTCCAAGTTCCGACGTTTTATCCGCCACCTCCGCCGCCTTCTCAATATTCTCCAGCGCCTTCTTCACCGCCGCAATGGCCTTCCTCATCGCCTCCCTCCCCTCTTCCAACTGTCCCGCCTCCACCTTCGGCGGATTCTTCTCCAATTCCGCCGCCTTCCCCTCCAGCTCGCGCACCAGATTCCCAGCCCGCTCCCGCGCCTCCTCCAAAATCCGCCTCTGCTCTGCCGTAAGTCCCATTCGCTCTTCTGAATTCTGAATTCTGAATTCTGAATTCTGAGTTCTGAGTTCTACGATCTCGACGCAATCGCCGAAGAAATCGGCCTCAATATACTCGGCACCACCTTCGTCGATGAAAGGTGATCCGCCTGCTCAAACATATCACTGAAGATCGACTCCATCGGCTCCTTCGGCCGATCCCCCCAGTATCTCCTCACCGTCAGATACACCGAAATCTCATCATCCGAATAATCCCCCGTCCGAACCTGATAATTATCCGTCCGCGTCAAAATCTCCACCCGCGCTTGCAGGCGGCAATCTTCGCTCAGCGACACCGCGATGCTCGGCTGCACATCCACCGGCCGCGCCCCCGGCTCATCCAGCAGACACGCCAGCGGCGAATCCGCATAAAGACTCTCGATCACAATGTCATCATGGTTCCCCCGGAACGACAGATCAAACCCAAACAGCACCTCCAGGTGCTCGATCTCCAGCGTGCTGATCCCCAGATGATACGGAGCCAGCTCAAGCAAAAACGTGTGCAGCCGCAGCGCATCCTCCAGCGCCGGCGGATTCACAAACCCGCTCACCAGCCGCTTGGATTCCAGCCGCACCCACCGATAGCTCCCGTTGCGCCGATCCTCTTCCAGGTTGAAATCCCCATTGTCATACCGCCGGAATTGCGTCATCCCCGGAAACTCTTTCTGCACCCTCTCAAAAAAGTGCAACACCGTCTCACGATTGTGAGGCAGCGTGAGCTGCGTGTTGATCCGCATGTTGACGTAGAAATCCTGGCAGAACGACGCGTACGGATTTGTCGACATAACCTCTCCCGCTGGGAAACCCGCCTGTCGAAAGACCGAGCCCGAGATGCCGGAAACTCTCGACACACACAGGTCCCCCGCCCATTGCCCGAGCCCACCAGCGCGGCCGAACCCTGCCACGCCGACATAAATACTTTACCATCCCCCCTCTCGAACGAAAGCTCATCTATGGATTTCGTTGACCTCCTCTCCCGCCCGGCGTACAAACACCCACGATGCCTCTCAAGCCCGTACATGCTCTCGTCGGCGGCGACCTCTTCCTTCAACTCGAAAAACTCTCCGAGCTGCTCAAAGCGGCCGGCGGCCAGGTCCAGCGCATCGACGTCGATGGCGAAACCGCTCAGCTCGGCGATGTCCTCGACGAGCTCCGCAGTTTCGCCATGTTTTCGGCCTCCAAATTCGTCGTCGTCCGTGACGCTGATGACTTTGTCTCCCGTTTCCGCGAACCGCTCGAAGAATACTGCGCCCAGCCGTCCGCCAGCTCCGTGCTCGTCCTCCGCCTCAGCTCGCTTCCAAAAGGCCAGCGCATATATAAACAGATCAGCGCCACCGGACAAGTTCATGATTGCGAACCGCCGAAAAACCTCACCCCCTGGATCATCGAACGCGGCAAACGCATCCACAAAATCACCATCAAGCCCGACGCCGCCGAACTCCTCAAGGAACTGATCGGCGCCGATCTCGGCCGTCTCGACAACGAATTGGCCAAGCTGGCCCTGGTCACCAGCGGCACCGTCGATATTCAGGCCGTCACCGGCGCAGTCGCCTTCCAGCGCGACCAGCAGCTCTTTGACATGACCAACGAAGTCGCCGCCGGCAACACCGCCCACGCCCTTCGCCGCTGGCGTCAACTCTGCCAGCTCGACTCCTCCGCCGAATTCCGCGCTGTCACCTGGCTTGGAATGTGGCTCGAAGATGTCCGCACCTTCCTCACTTCTCCCAGCGCCTTCAAAAACTCCTGGAAATACCGCGACAAGCTCCCCCTCTTCAAAAAAACCGCCACCTCCCTCGGCCCCGCCTCCGCCTCCCGCCTCGTCGAAGCCCTCGCCGAAGTCGACTACCGCTCCAAAAACGGCCTGGGCGAAATGAAAGACAACGTCGAACGATTTTTGCTCTCGATCAACAAGTAACTATTGTAGTGCAGGCTTTCAGCCTGCAATTGCAGACTGAAAGTCTGCACTACAAAGGATTCTCCTGAACATCACCTTCCTACCGTCGTTTAATCTGCAATGAAGCGACCAGCGAAGAAATCCACCTCCCCCCGCCTCCTCAAAATCGCCCTCACCCAAATGGCCTGCTCCCCCGACCCCAGCGCCAACCTCGCCCGCCAACTCCACCTCCTCGAGCGCGCTGCCAGGTCCGGCGCAAATATCATCTGCACCCAGGAACTCTTCCGCTCCCAATATTTCTGCCAGGTCGAAGACCACCGCTTCTTCAAGCTCGCCGAAACCATCCCCGGCCCCAGCACCGACGCCTTCACCAAAATCGCCAAAAAACACAAGGCCGTCATCATCGCCTCCCTCTTCGAGAAGCGCACCCAGGGCCTCTATCACAACACCGCCGCCGTCATCGACGCCGACGGCTCAATCCTCGGCATCTATCGCAAGATGCACATCCCCGACGATCCCCTCTACTACGAAAAGTTTTATTTCACCCCCGGCGACACCGGCTTCCGCGCCTGGCAAACCGCCTACGCCAAAATCGGCGTCCTCGTCTGCTGGGACCAATGGTTCCCCGAAGGCGCGCGCCTCACCGCCCTTCAAGGCGCGGAAATTCTCTTCTATCCCACCGCCATCGGCTGGCATCCCTCCGAGAAAAAGGAATTCGGCGCAACCCAGCACGACTCCTGGGAAACCATCCAACGCGCCCACGCCATCGCCAACGGCTGCTTCGTCTGCGCCCCCAATCGCATCGGCCACGAACTCATCGCCGACGCCAAAGGCAAACCCGTCAACAAGCAAGGCATCGAGTTCTGGGGCCAGTCCTTCGTCTGTGCCCCCAACGGCCAAATCCTCCAACGCGCCTCCTCTTCAAAGGAAGAAGTCCTGCTAGTCCCCGCAGACCTCGAAAAAGTCGAGTTTTCTCGGACCCACTGGCCCTTCCTCCGCGACCGCCGCATCGACGCCTATGGAAACCTCACCAAACGCTTCGTCGATGCGTCGTAACTCCTTCAATGACTCAATGATCCGATGATCCAATGACTCAATCTTGCTCCCCGGCGGGGGGGCGGGGCGGCCGGCGGGGGGGGGGGGCGGCCCCCCCCCCGCGGGGGGGGCGGGGGGTGGGCGCC
>JBGPEF010000223.1:0-8492 GCA_041482675.1 Tepidisphaeraceae bacterium
ACAACTCCGCCGTCGATGAGACGGCAAACGCATCACGGCATGACCAACCATGCTCGCGCAGGAAGTCCTGCGGGCCATTGACCGCCAGCTCCACCGGCACACGGGTGCGCGAAGGCAGATCGAGGATTTTCAAAAACTCCTGGTCCTTATTTCCGCCGATCGAGCCAAAGCTCTCGATCTTCCAGGTCATCACCGTCGTGAAACATGGCCGCGGCGGCTCCGAAATCGGCAGCCACTGCTCCATGCACACCGGCTCCCAGGTATGTTCCCATCGGAACCGGCCCGTTGGCACCGGGCAGCGCGGCGTGCCGATATTGCGGCCGAAGGTGAAGAGCGTGTTGAATCGGCTGAAGAACTCCACGTACCAGCCAACACCTTCGGCAATGGCCAATTGAGTAAACGCCGGATCGCTGTCGATGAAGGCGGAGAATGGAATGGCCGCGTACTCATCGCGCCAGAACCAGCACCCCCCGGAGAGATCAAGAAACAGATCGGCATCGCGGCAAACTTTGCGCCACGCCTCGCGGCTGTGCCCGTGGTGCTTCCCCATATAGTCCACATAGCACCAGCGTTCCCCCAGTTCATGCGGGCTTAGTGTGTTGCGAATGAAATCGAGGGCATATTTCGGATCGGTCGCCTTGCTGTTGGCGGCCGGGTCGTAATTGCATTCCCCGGTATCTTCCAGATACCAAACCCGGTGCCCCAGCTTCCGCAGTCCGAGCAGATACATCAGCGAGCACCATGCGACGCCGCCGTACGGGTATCTGCCCATGACTCCGGCCAGGATTATGTTCATCGTTGCCCAGTCGTGTGATATTCAATGCCGTGGCCCATCGGTCCGGCAGCGGAAGGCGGAGTATCCTCGACGCATCCTGGAGCATCAGCCGCCGCTCCAACAAACAAATCGCATCCTATCGACGAAAAATGAGAGAATCGTGAGACGGCGTTGGCGTTGGTTGCACGAAATAGCCCCCGGCGGGTGGCGTTTGACCTTACGCTATTGAGATCGAGTTCAGGAAAGTTTGTGAGAAGATTCTCGTCGCTCTAACCGACGGTGAGATTGACGATGAAGCAGGGCAATCGTCAGCGGCAGCGCCCTTGACTAAAGCTACCCTTGCACCAGAAGCGCCTGGTTGGCGAGCTGAGCAAGCGCTCGCTCAAGCGGTTTCTCGAGGATCGCCTTGATCCGCTCGGGCCTCCCCGGTCGCAACCCTCTTCATAACCATTCTCTCCTGGCAAAATGGCCTGTTAACTGGAGCCAAAAAGTTCGTAACCATCAAATCGCTCGGCAGAACAGGGCTGAGATGCGGGTGGGGTGATTTTGTACGGTGTTCAAAAACCCCCGCCCTTTTGTCGTGGCACGCTCCTATCGCGGAAAATCAGCCTACCATGAGATGGCTCTTCCAACAACTACTTCTTCTCGTCGCCAATAGCACCGAGAGGTGCTAAGGCATTACTATCTGGAGGCGGCGTAATGGTCCCGTCGCCTAATGCACCAATTTCTGCCGCCAGGGCCAGGAAAGGAGTAGCCCGGTAATGGGGCTGACGATCATGGCGAAGACGGTGAGGCAGATCAGTAGGTCTCCGGCATGAAAATGCACGTAGGAACGGATGAGTTCCCACAGGAGCAGCCCGAGAATGGTGGAGGGGATGAATGTGCCGGTGATGCGCATCATCTCGGCGGCATCGAATGTGCTGGAGCGGGCGCCGCGGGGAATCCATTTTGAGCCGAATGCGCCAAGCAAAAATGCGATGCCCTGGAACATCATCAGCGTCGGGCCGAGCAGCGTAGACACCGCCAGGCTAGTGACAAAGTCGGTGAGCCGGCGTGTGGCCGCGAGCTTGGGAAGAAACAGCGTTACTACAACCAGCCCGATGATCAGCCGCACGGCCAAGGCGTCGGCATTGGTTACCAGTGAGTGGCCCTGATGAATGAGAACCACCGCGCAGATCAGCAGGATGCTGGCCAGAAGCGCCCATAGGTATTGGAGAACCCCCAGCGTCAGATAGACGATCACACCCAGGGGAAGCCACGGTTTTTTGATGAGGTAGACGATCCACTGCCCATTGCCGCGCGACCAGCGGCACTCACGCTTGATCCACATGGGCAACGATTCCTCCGTCTGCTCGAGAGTGGTGACGGCGGTGCTCAGCACGCAGCCGCGGCCGGCGGCGGCCAGGTCGGCGGCATCGACGTGGTCGTGGCTGGTGTACAGCAGCGTGTTCTGAAGGTGCTCGACGAAATCGCTCACCCGCAAAAGGCAGTTATGACCATAGCACGGCGAAGTCCGGCCATACAGATATGCGAAAATCGGGAAATAGTAGCTGGCGCCAACGCGGGCATTGATCGACTGAATCCAGCCCCACCAGGTCTGGCAGTCGCGCACTTCGATCGATGCCTGCACAAGTGCCAGGTTGGAATCGCGCTGCATGGCGACCGCCATCCGTTCGACCACGTCGCAGGTTTCCGGCCGGCGCGGGTCCTCATCCGCCAGCGAGCTGTCGGCGTCGAGGATGAACATGAAATCGTATTGATTCGAGTAGCGCTCCAGCCAGCGCAGAAGGCTGCCGCACTTGTGACGCCATGAAGGCGGCTTGTCGCGGTACTCTTCGAGGACCAGGCGGTTTTCGAACGCCGCATATCCGGTCGCGCTCAGCCGTTTTTTCACCTCTCGGATCACGTGCAGCTCATTTTCCCGCTGCGAGGGCGGCGAATCGGCCAAGAGGAAAAATATCGAATAGGCCGGAGTCTTCAGGAGGATTTCGTAGAGCCGATCGATCAGGGCATCGCGATCTTCGGCGGTGGACGCCTCATTGTGTGCCGGCATGAGCATCGCCAGCCTCGGCGGCGATTCGGCCAGCAGCCGCCGGTCTTCCTCGGTCAGCCGCAGCGGCACTCCGCCGGCCGTGGACTTGCCCATGAATCGCTGCCACGCCCAAAGGCCGAGCATCACCAGCTCAACCACGCTGGCGGCCAGGCACCCCGCTCCGGCAAAGCGCCACAGGTGCCAGGTCAGTCCTGCACCCGCCGGCGCGCCACCCAAAGCGGCATCATAAACACCCAGTGCGGCGGCATAGATTACTGCAAAGAAAATCAGTGCGGGGATCACGGGTCTCATGGCTTCACGCTCACTTCCACCCGAAGGATCTGCCCCACGACCAGATCACAACCGGCGGGAATCGCGAGGCGAACGCAGCGGGTGCCATCCAGGTTGCAATTGGGAGTAACTTCAACGGGAGCCAAGATGACCGAATCGGAGCGCTGCTGAAAACGGAACGAGATAGTCTGTAACTGCTCGACCACATCGGCAGGAAGACCGACGTTCAGGTGCTGCTGCGTGGACTGGACCTTGGCGATGAGTTGTCCCTCTCGCACATAAGCGCCCTTCACCGCGCCGACCTCGATAATCCGGCCTGAAATTGGCGAGAGGCAGCGATATTTGTGCATGCGCTGCTCGATGCTGCGGGCGGCCACCTGCTGCTCCTTGGAGTCCTCTAGCGACCCTTTCAGTTTCGCAGAGGCTGATTCCACCTGCCGGCGGAGCTGGCTGACCTCAAACTGCGAGGCGGCGTTGGTTTTCAGCGCGTCCAGCATGTGCGTCTCCTGCTCCTGAAGGATCTTCAGGTCGATCTCGGCGGCTGCCACGCGATGCCCCGCCGCCGCCAGCCGCGCCTGCTGGCTCTGCGCCTCCAGCAGCAGATCAGCGCTGTCCAGCGTGGCCAGCGGCTGTGTTGAATCAACCGAATCGCCGACGGACTTGGAAAAGCTGTCGATGATCCCATTCACCTGCGAGCGAACATCAACAACCGTGGCCGGAATGACGACACCGACGATCATGCGCGGCTCGGGCCGAGCGCTGTCGGCGGGAGAAGCGCTCTCCGCAATCTCATCAGAGACTTCATTGGTGCGGGTTACGGATGCAGTTCCGCCCGCGGCAGGATGCGTCTCGGAGCTGGCACATTTCCGGGCCAGCATGTTGGCGCCCAAGATGATCGGGCAAGTCAGGGCCAGGAGAATGAGTGCTTTGGTGTTCATGGTGGTTTCCTTTTTCCTTGAAAGCTGTTGTTGCGTTTACTGGAGCTTCCCGATCAGGCCGGGCGAGCGAAGTGGAAGCGGTACGAAGCTGGGGGCACACTGGAGCACGCCCCAGGTCTCTTCGCGCTTGCCATCGATTGTCTTGATGAACGAGCGTGTGGAGGCCTGAATCGGCTTGCACTCCACCTTCACCTTGCCGCTGGCGGTGGAGAATTCAGTCACAACACGATTCTGGCCTTCCAGATCATTGATCACTTCGATGGGAGCGGTGATTTCCAAGAGGAGCTCTGTCCGCTGCGGATAAAGCGACACCAGCGCCTGATGCGGCTGCACCGCCTGGCTGCCCGCGAGCCCGAACTGAATAAAGCCATCGCAGGGGGCGCGGACGATCAATTGCTTCTTGAGCGTATTGAGCTGCTCCAGGGACTTTGACGCGCTGGCAACCCGCAACGTCAGCTCGCGCGCTTCCTGATCCGACTGCCACGCGCCCTGTGCATCGCTGCTCTGCCGCGGCTGGAGCTGGTGGGCCTGGAGGATTTGCAGCTCCAGCGCCTTCTGCTCGATCTGCGCATCCAGCGCGGGGGAGTTGATCCGCCCCAGAAGCTGGCCCTTCTTCACATAGGCGCCATTCGCCAGCGCCTTCTCAGCGATGAATACACCGCTGACATCCGGCGTGCGCACGGCGTAGAGTGGATAGGCGACGACGGTAGCGATGGCCGACTCGCGCTGGGTCAGCAACTGGCCGCGCACCGGGCTCCATACACAGTAGTAAACGACGAACGCCAGCACCGACATCAGGATTATCGCATGAACCGCCACCCGCAGAGCGGTGTCCAGCTTCCTGGGCGCTGCATCCGGCCGGGACGCCGCCAGCTTCACCGGAGGCGGAGGCGTGGGAGCAGATTCGGCCTTGAGCATTTCCTCAAATGGAGTTCGCGAGGTCGTGCCTCGCGCGGCGGGAACCTCATCGTTCATACGCAAATGAGAACTTGCTTTGAACCCGACCGCGGGGGCGTCGATGCAGTGAAGTGCCTGTGTCATAGCCCATTCCTTTCCGTGACTAGCGAGAGAGCTTGAGGTGACTGATCAGAATGTCGGGAGCACTCGTGTTGTGCTTCGACCAGATTTCGCGATTGAAGAAAAATGAAGAGGCAGAGGCCGATTTGAAGGTCATGATCGATTCATCATGAGCTCCGGCCGAATCGGTCCAGTGGATGTGATCGACATCGGTGTTGCCATCCTCCACGAACATGGAGCGGAAGGTGGCGAAGGGGAGAGATGGCCTGGAGTCATAATCGCCGGTGACAACAACCCGCGCCACGCCGCGATCAATCCGTGCGATTCGCAGCGTGGCGCGGCCACCATGACGATAAATAACCTTCAGGCTGTCGGTGGCGGGAACATAAGTGACGGACTTGATGTTCGCGACGGGCCGATCCGAACGCGCGGCCGGGCCGACGATCACCGAGCTGCCGAAAATGGGGTCATTGCCGCTCTCGGGCGCCTGAGGCTTGAGACGCAGATTGCCATCAGAATAGAGCACCAGCACTTCCGGCCAGGAATCGGTGTTGGCGATGCGGCGGATGATGCGGATGAAGTGGATGCCGGAGGCGACCGTTTTGCCAACCCGAACCTTCATGCCCGGCTGATGGAAGTTGGGATCGCGAACGCCAAAAACCGCGGTGGCCGCGTGATCATCGTAAAGCGGAACGGTTTCCTGCGGGCCCGCGCTTGGACCGCCGGCGGGGCAGTTGGTGAAATCCGCATCGCGATGGTCCTGGCCAATTTCATATGCCGGATGGACGGCTTCGATGGTGAAGGAAACATGACGGCGACCTTTCGGAATCGCCATGGGGATGTTGACGTTGTCTTCTTCGGCACACAGCGTCGGCGTGGAGGCGTTGCCTGACACGATGCCCGCGAACGCGGCACTCAGGAACACCCGTGATTCGAGCGATTCGAGCAGAGATGGGGCGGGATTATTGATCTTCCCATGCAGTGGTGAGCTACTGATCTGGGTCATCATCACTCCGTCGGCTACAAATCTACCTCGTCTGTATAGGATTCAATTGCCCTATACCGGTCTATCGCAGGACGCGAGCGCGGGGCCTATGCGGCCAGTTTCCGGTTCAGTTTGAGACGAAAATCGAGGACCTTGATCGGCTTGGTCCAGATCTGCGTGGCCAGAAGCTCGGCCGCCTCGACATCCACAGCCTGAAGCTGACCCAGGAATTCCCAACTCTGCGGCGAGTAAATGTAATAGGTGGTCATGGTGGTTGCTCCGAATTTGAGATGGCGCCAGTCTATCGAAGCTATATAGGATTCAATTGCCTCAATCGGGCGTGCCTCATTTAGGGCATCCGCGGGAACGGAAAAGACCCCGCATCATCCCCTTGTGTGGAATACGCGCGGAGACGGACAAATTTTTCCACGGATGAGCAGAAGGCGGGAATCGTCATTTAGTGGAGCCGGGAGGCCGCGTCAGTCGGCGAGACCGAGGGCGCCACCCCGGTCTTGGCGAGGGCGCGAGGGTGCTTGCGGAGTTTGCAGCGCAGCATAGAGCGGCGGGCAATTTAGGATTTTGCTGGAAAAAGATTGGAGAAAACATATCCTCTTGGCCTAGGGCTCACCACATCTGTGCGGGCTGCATGGCGAGGAACAATGAAGGGCAAACACCGAAGGCGCGTTGGCGCGTTGTTGGCGGCTGGGGCAGCCGCGCTGGCGGGGGGTAGGCAGGTTTGGGGCGCTATCACGTTCGATGCGACCACGGGGGCAGTAACGATCACGCACGATGCGGATATTTTGAATCCAGGGGATTCCCCGGTGCCCAGCATCCTGGGACCGGGAAAAGCACAGGGATCGGTGCCGACTGCCGGGTCCCTCAATCCGCCTCCTTACCAGCTCCAAAATACCTTTGTGTCCGGCGGCTCGAGCACTGTGGCCACGGGCTCGCTGGGGCAGGTAACCAATTCGACGACAGCTTCGTTCGTGTTGGCTACGGGGACGGGGGTGACACAAACCGATCCGGGCAACGCCGCTTATCCTGGCGCGAGTTCCCTGAAGTTTGATGTGAACCTCTGGTGGAATGTGGGAAGCGGTGGTTTTGGGCCACTGGCCAACGGATATGCCTCGATAGCCACAGCCGGTACCGTGGCCATTGGGGGTTCGGCTGAATTGCACATCAAACTGAGCTTCAAGAACGCCGCCGGCGTGGACCTGCGCACGCCGTGGGTCGTTGACCAGGTGTACCCGCCGGGCACGCTGCCGCAGGTCTTCACGACGGCCCGGGCGCTCAACTATCCTGGGGCGCCACTGGCAACTCTTCCCGCGGGTTCGCGGCTGCGGTTGGTGGGGACGATCGAGTTTCGTGCATCCAACGAAGAATCTCCGGCCTTCCTCAATGCGCTGCGGGCCGAATTTGGGGGCGCGCCGCCGACGGCGACGTTCAAGACTGATGGGGAGGGAAGCTGGCTTGATAGCAGTAACTGGGAACTGGTGGACTCAAATGAGACGGGATTGTTGCCGCTGGCCAATGGGATCGGCCATCGAGCGCTTTTCTTCGGCACGAGCGGCCCATCCGTAACGCATTCCGTCGGCGTTGGCTCTCCGGTGACGCTCGGCACGCTCGATGTGGATGGGAATACACCGTATGCATTCACGACCAGCGGCTCTGGTGGGTTTAACTTCTCCACCTCCCAGGGCAAAGCGGTCATCAACATGCGCCATGTGGCAGGTGGTAGTGGGATTTTCCTACCCGTGAACCTGAGCAGTCCGGTGGAGGTGATCACTCAGGGATCGGGTTCCCTGAACTTGGGCAGCATCATTAGCGGCGCCGGGGGAATTACCAAGCTGGGCACGGGGAGTGTGATCCTGAATGCGGCCAACAACACATTTAGCGGTGGGGTACAGGTTCTCGAAGGGGTAGTGGTGGCGAACGCGATTGGATCGCTGGGGACAGGGTCGGTGACGGTCGATGGGGGGGAACTCATCTACAACGCGCCCGGCGCGGCGGTCCAGGACGTTGTGGCCAAGAGCGGATTGCTGACGATCGCGACCAGCGCGTCGTTCCAGGATCAATTTCACATCCTGGACCAGGCCGGGATTGGGGGCGATCCGGCGCTGGTGCAAAACCTGACAGTGGGGCAAAACCTGATGCTCAGCCCCGGGGCGATGATTGTTCACAGCGATCCGGGAAACCTCCAGAGCGGGAATCCAAATGGTCTGGAGAATCAGCCGCTGTACATTTTCGGGATGGCGGGGACGTTCCCGCTGGAGGGGCTGACGGTCGGGATCGGATCGGGCACGCCGTGGATGGGGATTGGCGGCTCACGCGGCCATAACGAGTTTGGAACCGACAACGGCGTGCTACAGCTCGCGGGGCCGGGAGTTGTATCCGCATTGCCGGGAGGTTCATTGAAGGTTCGGTCGCAGATCGTCGGCAGTCAAGGGCTGACCA
>JBGPEF010000224.1:0-8486 GCA_041482675.1 Tepidisphaeraceae bacterium
CAATTCCGCCCCCCCGCCCCAGCGCCCGTTGTATAATGACATGACAACTTCGGGAGTGCCCCTATGCGAAACCCATTCCGCCTCACCATCCTCCTTCTCCTCTTTTCCTCCACCCTTCTCGCCCAGCAAGCTCCCGCCCCCACTGAAATCACCATCTTCCTCTCCCCCCTCCGCCCCATCGGCGATGACGGGAAGAATGTCTGGATCTCCCAAGCCATCCAGCAGAATCTCCTCAACGACCTAGCCCGTCTCCAGCAGGTTCGCCCCATCCCCCCAACCAACCCCATCACCGACCTCGAATCCGCCATCAAATCCGCCAAATCCGTCCGCGCAACCCGCCTCTTCGAAGGCTCCTATCAATTGGCCGATCCCGGCATCCGCATCACCGCCCAAATCCTCGACCTCCGCACCAACCAATACATCGGCGCTGCCAAAGCCACCGGCCCACTCCGCGACCTCTTCGCCCTCGAAGATTCCATCACCGACCAGGTCAAGCGCATCGCCCTCGCCCACCTTCGCCTTCAAGAGCCCCCCCTCGCACCCCAACCCGCCCTTCCCCCCATCGCCATCCGCCCCGACGGCCCAATACAATTCCCCTGGGACCGCGACAAACCCTTCATCGAACAAGCCCGCCGCCAAACCCTCCTCGACTCCGAATACGAAGCCTCCACCTACCGCAACACCTACACCTACGGCGCCTACGGCTATTACGGCTACGGCGGCTATTACGGCTACGGAGGCTACTACCGCCCCTGGCGCTATTACGGCGGCTACGGCGGCGTCAACTACTTCCCCGCCGGCGGCTTCCACGGCCGCGCTGTCTTCTTCCCCAGCGGCGGCGTCATCAACATCGGCTGGTAATTTCCACAGTTCCCGCTAAAACTTTCCCCTGTGCCAACCTTGCCCAAGACGCTGGGTGGCATGGGCAACCTTGACTTGGCCTCTTCGTAGGTCCGGCTGTGCCGGACGTGGCTCTTACCACAACCATGTGCCTCAAAGACAAAATCATCATCACCGGGAGCCTGTAGGTCCGGCTGTGCCGGACATCGTTCTTACCACCACCATGCGCCTCAAAGACAAGATCATCATCGTCACCGGCAGCACCCAGGGCATCGGCGAAGCCATCGCCCGCCGCTGCGTCGCCGAAGGCGCGAAAGTGGTGATTCACGGCCTCGAACCCCTCCTCGGCCGACGCGTCGCCGACAGCCTCTCCCCGAGCGCCGCCCTCCTCTGCAACGACATCGGCCAGGCCCAATCCGCCGATGAGCTGATCGACTTCACCATCAAAACCCACGGCCGAATCGACGGCCTCGTAAACAACGCCGCCACCACCGCCCGCTCCACCCTCGAAGAAACCAACGCCGAAGTTTTCGACCGCATCATCAACATCAACCTCCGCGCCCCTCTCCTCCTCATTCGCGCTGCCGTCCCCCATCTCAAGAAAACCCGCGGCGCCATCCTCAACATCGGCTCGGTGAATGCCTACAGCGGCGCGGCCAATCTCGTGCCCTACAGCATCTCCAAAGGCGGCCTGATGACTCTGACCCGAAACCAGGCCGACGCGCTCGCTTACGATCAGGTGCGCGTCAATCAGCTCAATCTCGGCTGGACCCTCACCGCCAACGAGCGCAAACTCATGGAAGGCGGCCGCGAACCCGGCTGGCTCGACAATCCCCCGCGCTGGGCCTGCCCCTCCGGAAAATTAATGACCCCCGATCAGGTCGCCAACGCCGCCGTCTATTGGCTGGGCGATGAAAGCCGCCCCGTCTCCGGCTCGGTGCTGGAGATGGAACAATTTCCCATCATCGGCCGAAACAACGCCAAGGAAATCAAAACCGAGCCAAAAGCAATGTAGGTCCGGCTGTGCCGGACGTTCTTCAATCATGCCCAACTCCAAACCCAAACTCGCCGCCTTCCCCAAGGCCTACATGGACCAACTCACCCTCACCGGCGAGATGACCCTGGCCCAATGGTTCGACATCTGCGCCGACCTGAAAGTCGATGGCACCGAGCTCTATTCCGGCTTCAAAGAACTCCAGGACCCCAAAGCCTGGCCCGACATCAAAAAATCCGCCGCCGCTCGCGGCCTGCCCATCCCCATGCTCTGCTGCTCCCCCGACTTCACCCATCCCGACCCCGGCTTCCGCCGCCAGGAAATCGAAAACGAAAAACGCCTCATCGACATGGCCGCCGGCCTCGGCGCACAATTCTGCCGCGTCCTCTCCGGCCAGCGCCGCCCCGAAATCTCCCGCGAAGATGGCATCCGCTACGCCGCCGAATCCATCGAGGCCTGCATCCCCCACGCCGCCCAGCGCGGCATCAAGCTCATCATCGAAAACCATTACAAGGACAACTACTGGACCTACCCCGAATTCGCCCAGAAAATGGACATCTTCTGCGACCTCATCGCCCGGATTAACTCCCCCCATTTCGGCGTCAACTACGACCCCTCCAACACATTTTTAGCCGGCGAAGATCCCCTCGAGCTCCTCCGCCGCGTCAAACACCGCGTCTTCACCATGCACGCCTCCGACCGCTACCTCACCGAAGGCACGATCGAAGACCTCCGCCGCGAAGAAACCGACGCCGTCGGCTACGCCAAACGCCTCCGCCACGGCGTCATCGGCCACGGCCTCAACAACTACGACGCCATCTTCACCGAATTAAAAAGCGTCAACTTCACCAGTTGGATCAGCATCGAAGACGGCGTCGACGGCATCGACCAACTCCGCCAGAGCGTCGCCTTCCTCCGCAAAAAAATGGCGCAATTCTGGCCAACCTGAGTTAAAATGCCCGCCGTCATGGATGACATCCCGTCATTGACGCCAAAAAAGATCCTCTCCTACGTCGGCCAGCGCAGCTTCAACCTCGGCCAGCAATACTTCGCCAGCGGCGCTATCGACCACACCCAGCGCGAACGCGACACCATCAAAGCCACCTGCCAGGGCACCGCGCCGCGACCGTATCGCGTGCGCATCACCTTTTCTCGCCGCGGTATCCAGGATTCCGATTGCTCCTGCCCCGTCGGCAGCGGCAGTTGCAAACACGTCGCCGCCCTTCTCATCGCCTGGCAGAACAACCCGCAGGCTTTCACCGCAACTCTGCCCCTCGACGACAAGCTCGCCAACCTCGACAAGCCCCAGCTCCTCTCCCTCCTCAAGCAACTCCTCCGCCGCAACCCCGACCTCGAACAAATCATCGATGCCACGCCTCTTCCCGGCCAGCCGATCACGCCCCAGCTTTTCCGCCAGCAGGCCGACGCCATCCTCGCCACCGCCACCGGCGAATGGGGCGAAGCGGCCGACCTGACCGACCAGGTGATGGACCTCGCCGATTCCGCTGATGAGTTTCGCAAATCCGGCGATCTCGCCAGCGCCGGCGCAGTTTATCAGGGACTCCTGGCGTCGCTCATCTCCAACCATGACGGCTTTCATGACGGTGACGGCGAGTTCCTCGACTCCATCGGCGCCTGCGTCGAAGAAATCGGGACGTGCATCGAGGCAATTCAGGATCAGGACCAGCGCCTGCCTCTCTTCCGCGCTCTCCTGGACGTCATCGACTTCGATGCCAACCTCGGCGGCATGGGCATCGGCGATGGAGCGTACGAAATCATCATGCAAGTGGCCTCCCCCCAGGAACGCCGCGAGATCGCCCGATGGATTGGCAACGATCCCCGCTCCAGCGACTTTGTCATGGAGCTCCTGGCCAGCGAAATTCCCGACGATGAGTATCTGGACCTCTGCCGCCAGAAAGGCCGCCGCCATGATCTCATCGAGCGCCTCCTGAAACTCAATCGCCTCGACGACGCCGCCCGCGAACTGTCCAGCGTCCGCGACCTGGAACTTCCCGCTCTGGCCGACCTGTTTGTATCCCATCGTCAGACCGACCTGGCCGAGCGCTGCCTGCGCGAGCGCTCCAACCGCTCCAAGTCTCCGCAGATCCTTCAGTGGCTCAAGGAGCGCTGCTCACGCCGCCGCGACTATACCGGAGCGTTGGAGCTGGCCCGCCGCCAGTTCCAGCTTGAACCGTCGTATGAGAATTTTCGCCAGCTCCGCACGCTGGGCCGCAAGCTCAAAGCCTGGGAATCGGTCCGCCCCGAACTGCTGGCGCTTCTCCGCAAGTCCATCAACTCGTCAGTCTTGATCCAGGTCTGTCTGGAGGAGGGCCTCATCGATGAAGCGCTTGCCACTCTCCGCGCCCAGGAACCAAACCGTTTCGCCCAGGAGCGCCTCACCGTCGCAAAAGCCGCCGAGGATTCCCGTCCCGAGGCCGCCATCGAGATCTATCTCGACGAGGCCCTCGCCTGCATCGCCAACCGCCATCGCGAGGCCTACCGCCAAGCTTGCCAGTATCTCAAACGCGCCCGCCTCCTCTACCAGAAGGCCGGCCAGGATTCCGAATGGGACCGCCAACTCCGCACTCTTCGCACCCGCCACAAAAACCTCAGGGCCCTTCAGGGTGAACTGCAAAAGGCCGGAATGGTCTAATCCATCGCCTGGCCCTCGACGGCATCGAACAACTCCGCCAGCGCGTCGCCTTCCTCCGAAAAAAAATGACGCAGTATTGGTAGGCCTATTGTGCCGGAAACAATCCCAGTTCCATCAGCGCCCGCCGTGTGCCTACTCGATAACCTCTATTGATGGCCAGGACTACGACAGTCGTCCTTCCAATGTCGGTCAATCCGACAACGACCGGACCATCCCATTTGAAATGCTCGTTCCAGCGATCCTGTCTCGGATTGAACAGGCGAACTAATTTACCGCTGAGCGGATCGATGCCCGCGATGTTCGGTCCTTTGTGTAGATTGCAGCGTCCGCAGCAAAGTGCAAGGTTTTCCAACAACGACTGCCCGCCATGCTGTTTCGCTATTACGTGATCAACGACGTGCTTGAGCGTTGAGGCCGATTCCGGCATTCCGCAATACTCACAGCGACCCCCTTGCCCGCGTGCGAGTCTCTTGTTCCAGCGCCTTGTCCATCGCCGGCTATGCTGCGGACCCCTTTGGACGGAGTGATGCCTCCGCCTTGGCTTTGAGGACCGTAAAAAAATCGTTGATGTTCAGGTACTCTTCCAGCTCAGAACGCTCATCATCGCTCAGCGTGTTGTCCTGTGCTTTCGCCGAAAGCTCGGCATATCGGGCGTGATCCGATGGCGGAAAATTGAACTTCATAATTTCACGAGCAACCGCCGGCGGAAAATCACCCCGCTTTGGCTCGATCACTCGCTCAAGAATGGTTGTCCGCAAGACCATCAACAAAGTATACCAGCAGATTCATTTAGAAGAAGCCCAAACACTGAGCTGGCTCCTAATCCATCGCCTGCGCCCTCGCCTCCTTCGCCAACGTCGCAAACCTCGCCTGACTCAGCCACGCCTGGCACTCCCCCCGGTCGAAAATGTCCATCGCCATCTTCGCATCCCCCCCATAAGTCATCTCGCTCATGTACCTGTAAAACTCCTCCTCGTTCTTCGCCTTCGCCAGCGCAATCGCCACTCCCGTCTTCGCTCCCCGGTTCCCCGGCTCCAGTTCCAGCACCTTGCGATACGCCGTCGCCGCATCCTCAAACCGCTTGGCCTCCATCAGCTTCTGCGCATACGTATTCCAAGTCGCCGCCGAAACCTTCCCCCGCGCAATCTGCTTCTCCAGATCCGCGATCGTCACCCCCCCACCGCTCGCACCCCTCCCCCACGTCCGCACGTACAGCGCGCCGATCGCCACCACCACCACCAAAACCCCAATCGCCGGCCACCGCCGATGTCGCATCATCATGCTTCTATTATCGCACACCCCCCCCAAAAGTTGCACCCACCCACCCCCGCCCCCAAAAAAGAACAGGCATCATCGACGCCCTTCGCAACCGAAACGGCGTCAACCATGCCTGTGCATTTTGAAACACGAAACTACCGCCCCAGCATCTTCAACACAATGAAAACCACGACCGCCAGGCCAAGCCCACCGCCGGACAACCAGACCAAAAAAGCCCAGCCCGCCGCGGCCATGGGAAGCACAATTGCCAGTTCCAACATAAAAACTCCTTTGCAATGAATCACATCTCGTGATCCACCCAAAGGAGGCAAAGTCCATACCAACAATGTAGGTCGGGCACTCCTGCCCGACATTCCCTACGCACTCCTGCCCGACATTCACTAATACTCCTCCCCGACATTCCCTACTTAAGCGTCACCACATACGGCGAAACCAGGATCACCGGCCGCTGCTGAAGCAACTGTATATATTGAATCTGCTGCCGCACCATCCGGGCGGCCGAGGGCGACAAGACATTGAGCAAATTTGCCTCCCCCAGATTCACCTGCGGCCGAAATTGCATCGCCGCATCCGGCCCGCCGCCGCCGCGCAACAAATCCGCAAGCGTCCGCGTCCCCGGCAGCACCTTCACCTCAAAGTCGCCCCCATCCAGCCCCGCCTGAGTCGCCGCATACGCAATCGCCTTATCAATCCCGCCAATCTCATCGACCATCCCCAACCCCCGCGCCTGCTTGGCCAGGAAAATCCGCCCGTGCGCCACCTCGTCGATATCCTTGATCTTCTTCCCGCGCTGGCTCATCACCCGCTCGGTGAACTGCTCATACGTGCGCGTCATCCAGTTCGTCACCAGCCTCCGCTGCTGATCGCTGAATGGATGATTCGAGCTGAACAGCTCCGCATTCTTTCCCCGCGAAAACGTCTCGGTGTGCAATCCCACCTTGTCAAACAATTCCTTGTAAACAAATTTCCCGCCCACCACCCCAATCGACCCCACAATCGCCGACGGATCGGCAATCACATAATCCCCCGCCGACGCCAGGTAATACCCCCCGCTCGCCGCCATGCTCCCAATGCTCACGATCACCGGCTTGTCCTTCGCCGCCCGCCGCGCTGCCTGCCACATCACCTCGCTGGCCATCGCGCTCCCGCCCGGTGAATCGATGCGCAAAACAATCGCCTCCACATTCTCATCCCGTGTCGCCAGCCGCATCGCCCGGCGGAAATCTTCGCTCCCAATCTGCCCCCCGCCGCCCAGCAAGCTCTCCTGCGCTTCCCCGTCAACGATAACTCCCTCCGCATAAACCACCGCAATCGCCGGCTTGTGCGACTCCGCCGGCTTGTGCGTCAGCGCGCCCAGCAGCGCAAACGGACTCGACAAATCCAACTGCTCGTGCTCCGCCACGCCATAGTCATGGATCAAATTGATATCCCGCCCCAGCTCCTTCTTCATCAGCTCCCGCAACCCATCCTCATCCACCAGGTGATCCACCAGCTTTCGATCCCGCGCCACCGTCCCGTTGACGAACACGCCATTGATCATGTCCGTCACATCGTTCTTGGAAATATTCCGGTGATAGCTGATCCCCTCCACGATCTGGTCCCACAGCGCATCCAGTATCTTATTCAACTCACCCTTCATCTCATCGCTTGCAAACTCGCGCGTGTACTGCTCATCCGCCCCCTTGTACTGCCCAATCTGCACATAATCGGCCTTCACCCCCACCTTATCCATCAGCCCCTTCGCAAACATCGTCTCCATCCCCACCCCCGGAATCATGATCTCCCCACCCTCCATGATGCACACATCCGTCGCCCCCGTCGCCGCGATATACCCCGCCGTGTCATACGCATCCGCATACACAAACGCCCGCTTCCCCGCCTTGCGAATCAGCAAAAGCTGATCCCGAATCTCCTGCGCCTGCGCCAAATTGAAATTCGTATCCCCAAGTGTAATCAGCACCGCCCGCACATCCTTGTCCTCCCGCACCGCCTGTAGCCGCGAAATCACCGATTGCAGCGTCAGCGAATCATCCCCAAACAGCGCAAACGCCGCCGGCTTCTCCGCCAGCGCGCGATTCAGATCAATATGCGCCACCTTCAACAGGTCCTTTTCCTTCTGATGCTGCCCCAGCAGCTTCGCCGCCATCTCCCGCGCCGACGGAAACCCCGGCTTCGTCGTCGGATTCGTCGTCGCCGCCGCCAGCGGCTGCGTCGTCGGCCTCGTGGCCGGCGGCTTCGCAAACGTCACTGCGCAGCAGAACATCAAAACAGCAATGATTCTCAGGGTCATATTTTCCTCTCAGGTCAAACCCAGGCTACGACCCCTCCCCAGAAAATTGGTCGAAAAGGTGGGCCGACAACATAGTATGTCGGCCAGAGGGGGGCAGCAATAACAATAACTATTGGACGCCGGCCGACCGCGGCGGGTTCCCTCCCCCCCACCCCATCACTCTATTTCCGCCCAATCTTCAGCACAAACCCACTCCCACCTTAAAAAAACTCTTCTCATTCGCCCACATATCCCTCACCAGCACTCCCAGTGGGGCGGACATTCCTCTCCGCCATCTTTCGTAGGGGCGGCTTCAGCCGCCGTCCCCCGTGCTCCCCCTCCTCAACGCCTCATTCTGCTTTTCGGTACGTCGGCCACTCCCGCCCGACCCCCATCGACCTACCCATCGATGCGTATCTTCGTCCTTCGACCTTCGTCCTTCGACCTTCGTC
>JBGPEF010000225.1:0-8461 GCA_041482675.1 Tepidisphaeraceae bacterium
CCAGCACGAAGAACGGCTCATCCAGCGGGAAGTCCACGCCGCCGGTGGAGATCTTCTTCTCCTGCATGGCCTCCAGCAGCGCCGCCTGCGTCTTGGGCGGAGTGCGGTTGATCTCATCGGCCAACACGATGTTGGCGAAGATCGGCCCCTTGACGAAGCGAAACGCGCGCTTGCCGGTGGTCTGGTCTTCTTCAAGGATGTCGGTCCCGGTGATGTCGGCCGGCATCAGGTCGGGAGTGAACTGGATGCGGTTGAAGTTGAGCTTGAGCACCCGCGCCAGGCTGGAAATCATCAGCGTCTTGGCCAATCCCGGCACGCCCACGATCAGACAATGCCCGCGCGCGAACATGGCCGCCAACAGCAGCTCGATCACTTCATCCTGGCCAATGATGACCTTGTGGAGCTCGTGAAGGAGCCTGGTTTTGATCTGGGTGAACCGCTCGATGAAGGCGGATTCGCGGGCAATTCCGGAGGATTCGGGCGGGGCTTGGGACATTGGATCAGCCGAATGTTATAATCGATGAGAGGTCGGTATGTCACAGGCAGCCGTTAACCATATTCTTCAGCAGCTCCAGAGTCTTTCGGAGGAAGAGCTGCGCTATATTGACCAGGCAATTAAGGATCAATTGAAGCCGCCAAAGCACACAGGCAAGCGCGAGGCGCTATATGCCAATTTGAAGGCTCGTGGCCTCATCGAGGAAATCAGGAAATCTCCGCTGGAAGACGATGCTCTGCCACCATTGATCGAGGTTCCTGGCAAACCGGTTTCGCAGACCATCATTGAGGAGCGACGCTGATTGGCGGATTATTATCTGGACAGCAGCGCGGTTGTGAAGCGATATGTCGCGGAAGCAGGCTCGGCCTGGGTGCGACGAATTACCGGCCCGACTTCGGGCAATACGATCTTCATCAGTGCAATTACGGAAGTTGAAGTAGTGGCAGCGTTAAGTCGGCGCCTGCAAGTTTTGGGCACGGCGATGGCTGCTGCGGCATGTGCCGCTCTCCGCGCGGATGTGGGCACGTTTTTCCAGGCGATTGGCCTGACGCGCCAAGTGATCATGCGCGCCTCGCTGCTGGCGGAACGGCACGCGCTGCGGGGGTATGACGCCGTTCAACTAGCGGCGGCACTCGAAGTCAACGATACATTCGTCAGTGGCGGACTCGCGCCCATCACATTGGTGTCAGTTGACGTCGAGTTGAATGCCGCGGCACAGCTTGAGGGCATTAGCGTGCTGGACGCAGCGGCTCAATTGTAAAGCTTTCGACGGTCCCCCTTAATGTGAGACCACATACATCAAGACGTTGACGCCCAATTTCAACGCATCCTCGTCCGAGTACCCCACGTTGTAGGCTCGGGGAAGTTGCTCCCAGCCGGCGCTGAGGCTGAGTTTGGAATAGATGACGGGCAGGGTGCCATCGACTTCGATGACTTCGATTTGGGGAGCCGTTGTGGGGCCGAACATTTGGCGGGCGAGGGGAGAGAGATCGACTTGTTTGGTGTCAAAGATGAAGCTGAGCATCGGGTGGTCGGGGGGGAGGGTTTTGAGGGTGCGGTCTTTGTAGATGGACTTGATCTCCTCGCGGAAGGATTTGTCGAACTCGCTGCTTCCGACGGCGCAATCGACGACCATGACGCCGCCGTTGTCGAGGTATTCGCGGAGGCGCTTGTGGGTGGCTTCGGAGAATTTGAAGGCGCGCTGGCCGGTCATGTAGAGGACGGGGAAGGAGAAGATGTCACCCTTTTCGGGATCGACCGGGACGCGCTTGAACTGAACGTGAAGCGTGGTGCTCTGGTCGATGGTCTTCAGCAAGTTGGGGACGCCGTGGGGTGTGGGGTCCCAGTCGCCGTTGTGGACGATCTGGCCGAGGACCAGTTGGTCGCGGGTGGCGTCGGCGGCCTGATGATAGACCTTCTGATGATTGAAAAATCGGCCGTACTGATACTCGGCCAGGCAGTAGGTCATGATGTTGGAGCCAAGCCGCAGGGCATCATCCTGCGCATAGAGAACGCCGCCTTCGATGGGATTGGCGTCGGCGTTCCAGCCGCAGGAAAGATCGATGGGGGAGAAGATGGCGGCGGCGCGGGTGCCGATGTTGATGACTTCGAGATAGGGCGGGATGGTTTTCCAGGGCTCGGTGCCCCTGCGGACTTTCATCTGCTGGACTTTGTAGAAGGAGGAGAAGAGGGGATGGTCGGTGGGAATGCCGGCCAGTTCGCGGTCGGGGAAAATGCGGGCGATCTCACGGCGGAAGGAATCGTTGAACTCCGGGCGGCCGCAACTGCTGTGGATGACCCAGGTGCCGCCGTCCATCAGGTATTGGCGGAGATGGGTGATGGTGGTGTCGTCGAATTGGGGGAGGGGTTTCCAGCCGGTGAAGTAGATGATGGGGAGTTCGGTGGGATCGTAGCTGAACTTCGAAAAGTCGGTGTTGACGAAGCGATAGCGCTGCTGGAGCTGGTCGTTGGTGAAGTGGACCCATTTTTCCAGGTCGATGATGGTGGTTTGCCAGTTGAGCTTGGCTTTTTTGGCCGAGAGGTCGGAAAAGGTGATGTTGCCGACGAGGGCGGGGGGAGAGGGCTCGCGTTTTTTCTCGGAGCGGCGGAGGGGAGTGGCGGGAAGCGGAAGCGGCGGGAATCCTTCGCCGGCGTTGCGGCGCTGGGGAGCGGCCTTGGGGGGGATGTTGGCCTTGGGGTTTTGGAATTCTTCGGCGAGGGTGAGGGTGGTGGAGAGGAGGAGGGTGAGGAGGATGGGGCAGAATCGGTTGAGCATGGGAGCTTCCTGTATGTGATGGTTATACCACGGATTGGGGGAGGTGGTTGGGGGTGAAGGAGGGCGCGAGGGAGGGCGAAGTGCGTTTTCGCGATTGTTCATTTTGTAGCACATATGGCGCAACAGGGATATGTAATGATTGGGGGGAGCGGGGGTTGGGGAATTGTTGAGACGGAACAGGTCGATGGGGAAAAAGTTTCGAGGAGTGGAGGTTGGGGGATGGGGGAGTGAAGGTGGAGAGTGGGCGCGGGAGATGGGGGGAGTGAAAGGGGTTGGTGGCATAACATACCTCCTCTATATATACCCCCCTTGTTGCGCGAATGGTTTTGGGTTTTGGTCGGTTGGCGCAACGGGAATTGGAGGATTGGCGGGGAAAGGCGGAGGGAAAAATTTTTATAATCGGAACATGCGCAACGTACTGGAGGGGAAGGGGGAGGTTGAGATGTTGGGGAGGGGTTTTTGGAAGGGAGTTGGGAAGGTCATCGTATGTGGGAGGTGGTGTGGGATGCGAAGTGGTTTTGGTTGTCGTTCTTAATTGCGCGGACGCGGGGGGAGTACCCCCCGCACCCCCGAAAGCCGGTAAGGTAACGTCACCTTCGGTGACTGACTGGAGGCAGTTCATGCAATGCGGGGGAGGAAGGGAGGAGGGGGTTGAAGGAGGCGCAGGGGCTGGCGCTCGCGGGGCGAGCTGGCCTCCGGTGCCCGGTTTTACCCGGCACAGCCACTCGCAGGCGGACAGGTAGCCGGGGCGCGAGGATCGTGGTGCTGCGGAGGGGAATGGCCGGCCCATCAGATATCCTCACCCCGAACCTCACGGGAGAGAGAGGAAAAGACGGCGGCTGAAGCGGCACCTGCGACTCCAAGTGCGGTGGGGTTAGCCGAAGAAAGTGACGATTTTGCCTTGTTGGGTGTAGAGGCCCTGGGGAAGTTTGAGGAGTCCTTCGGGAGTGAGGACGGCTTGGGAACGGGCGGTGAGGAAGTGGTTGAGGGCGGCCTGGGTGAAGGCTTGGATCGTCACATATTTCTGGCCATGGGTGTGGAAATGATAGGAGAGGTTGCAGACGAGGGCGTCGAAGTCCTCGGTGTCAAACTGATAGTCCGTGAAGGTCCGGGCATCCCAGGCAGCGCGAATCTGGGGAGTGGCGGCAGCTTTCATGGCTTGTAATTGCAATAGACATTTGCCGGAGACGACATTTTCCAGCCAGCGCTGATAAGCGAAACGGTCGGAGAGAGCAGGTTCATAATTTAGAGTCATACGCACTCCGGTTAGGAATTGAGGAATCGTACAACGGAGTGGAGGCGCGGCAATTGACCTGTTTAGGGTCTCTTTGCAAGGTGGCCGGAGATTACGCAGGTGAAACGCAGATTGACATAGCGCGGGCAGAGCCGCAACCCAAATGACGAATGACCAATGACGGATGACGAAAGAATGCCTAAGAGGCTATCTCAAAAGGCCCAAAACGGGCCGTTCGCGACCCTGAAAACGGGCTTTTGAGATAGTTACTAATGACGATGATACGCGTCGATGAGTACAGCGACGCGTGGCGGACAGGAATGTCCGCCCCACCGGGAAATGCCCCCTCACCCTAACCCTCTCCCCCGAGTACGGGGGCGAGGGGAAAGAAAAAGGCGTAGTTAGAAAATTTGCGCAGGCTGCGAAGATTTTCACAGTTAGCAGTGCAGATCAGAGAAGAATCAGGTCAATTGGTCTCGCCGATGTCGAGGCGGTATTTGCGCATTTTTTTGTAGAGGGTGGTGCGGTTGATGTTGAGCTCGGCGGCGGTTTCCTGGCGGTTGTAGTTGTTGCGCTTGAGGGCGTTTTCGATGATTTGGCGCTCGGGGGCTTCGAGGGCTTGTTCGAGGGGCATGGGCTTGTCGGGGATTTGGGAGGAGGTTGTCGCGGCGGTGGGGCGGGCGGGGGTGAAGCTGTGGATTTGCTCGGGGAGGTCTTCGAGCTCGATTTGGGGGCGGCGGGAGAGGACGACAGCGCGCTCGATGGCGTTTTCGAGCTCGCGGACGTTGCCGGGCCAGTTGTAGCGCTGCATGGCGGACATGGCGGCGTCGGAGAAGGAGAGGACTTCGCGGCCGGTTTGGGCGGAGAAGTGGCGGAGGAAATGGCCGGCCAGCAGGGGGATGTCGGAGAGGCGCTCGCGGAGGTTGGGGAGGCGGATGTTGACGACGTTGATGCGATAGAAGAGGTCCTGGCGGAATTTTTGCTCGGCGACGAGCTGCTGGAGATCGACGTTGGTGGCGAGGATGACGCGGACGTCAACGGTTTTGGTTTGCGAGGAGCCGACCGGCTCGAAGGATTTTTCCTGGAGGACGCGGAGGAGTTTTACCTGCATCGATGGGGACGCGGAGTTGATTTCGTCGAGGAAGAGGGTGCCGCCGTCGGCGGAGAGGAATCGGCCGGGTTTGTCGGCGTGTGCGCCGGTGAATGCGCCGCGGGTGTGGCCGAAAAGCTCGGATTCGAGGAGGGTTTCGGGGAGTGCGCCACAACTTACTTCGACGAAGGGTTTGTCGCGGCGGGGGGAGCGATGATGGATGGCGCGGGCGAGGAGGGATTTGCCGGTGCCGGATTCGCCGGTCATGAGGACGGTGGTGCGATTGTCGGCCACGGCATCGACGAGGTCGAAGACTTTGAGCATTCTGTGGTCGTGGCCGACGATGTTGTCCAGGCCGAAACGCAGGTCAAGCTGCTGCTTGAGGGTTTGGTTTTCGAACATCAGGGCCTGCTGGCGGACGGCTTTTTCGCAGACGACGCGGATTTCATCGTCGATGATGGGTTTGGTCAGATAATCGAATGCGCCGAGCTTGATGGCCTCGACAGCGCCTTCGATGGAGCCGTAGCTGGTGATGACGATGATGACGACGTGGGGGTGGCGGCGGCGGATGGAGCGGAGGAATTCGGCAGGTTTGAGGCCGGGGACGTTGATATCGGCCAGGAGCAGCTCGATCTGGGAGCCTTCGAGGATGCCCAGTGCGTCGGCGGAGTCGTCGGCGGTGCGGACGTCGTAGCCTTCGCGGGAGAGGAATTGGGAGAGGGATTGGAGGATGATGCGGTCTTCATCGAGGATGAGGACGCGGGGTTTATGGAGTCTTTGTTGGAGAGGGGAGGGGGCGGTGAGAGTTTTCATAATGGTTGACGCCGCAACGCCCAACTTTCAACGTCCGAAGAGGATGAGGCGTTGGGGAAACGTGGGTGTCTTGTTTTTGCATCGGCATATTGGCCGAGGATGCCCAAGGGCAACGAGAATTTCTTATGGGGGATGGAAGTGGATTTATCGGACGGGGGCGATGAGAGAATTGGCGGGGAAGCCGATATAATGAGTTGTCATGGCATCCATTACCATTCGAATCCCAGACAGGATCGAAGCCAAGCTGAGGCAACTGGCCAAGGCGGCAGGGAAGCCGGTGGAAGAACTTGTGGGTGACGTGCTCGAAGCTCAAACATCCGGACGGAACATACTTCGGGAAATCAGTGGGGATGTTGGCCAGCGCTTCGCTGCATCTGGAATGAGCGAAGAAGAATTGGCGGATCGGCTGGAGCGAGAAGATCACGCAGCCCGAGGGGTACCTTACGATGAGTGAGGCCTTGGAGCGGGTTGTGTTCGATTGCAACGTCTTCGCGGGGGTCTCATTAATCCATCTGGCAGCGCGGGAGAGTGCATTGAGCGTGTTCTGGATGGGGAATTGATGCTGTTTTGGAGCGAGTTCGTGATCGCTGAGATTCGGCGAATTCCGGAGAAGGAATCGCCGAGAAGGCTCGGTGTGACAAACGAAAAAGTCGATTCACTGCTTGCACGGCTGGCTCCGGTTTGTCATCTCGTGGAGCATCCCCCATCTGTATATCTGCACCCAACTGATCCAAAGGATTCGCATTATGTGGATCTCGCTGTGGCGAGTCAGGCCAAACTCATTGTGAGTCGTGACAAACACCTTCTGAATCTGACGAAGCCACCAAAGCCCGGTGCAGCGCAGTTCATGGCGCAATTTCCCCAGCTTCAGGTCCTTGACCCGGCGCAGCTTTTGGAAATGCTTCGATTGCGCGGGGGCAGTGAGTAGGATGGCGGTTGAAGGGGGAAGTGAATGGAGCATCGATGAAAGTTGGAGTTCCCAAAGAAATCAAAGCGGATGAATATCGCGTGGGGATGATGCCGGTGGGGGCGGAGACGCTGAGCAAGGCGGGGCATCAGGTTTTTGTGGAGACGCAGGCGGGGGCGGCCAGTGGGTTTGCGGATGATGCTTATAAAGCGGCGGGGGCGATCATCCTGCCAAAATTGGAGGAGGTTTTTGCGCAGGCGGAGATGATCGTGAAGGTGAAGGAGCCGCAGCCGCGGGAGATTGCGCTGTTTCGGCCGGGGCAGATTGTATTTACTTATTTTCATTTCGCGGCGTCGGCGGAGTTGACCCAGAGTTGCCAGGAAAGTGGGATCGTGGCGATCGCGTATGAGACGATCAAGGATAAGAGAGGCACGCTGCCGCTGCTGACGCCGATGTCGGAGGTGGCGGGGAAGATGAGTATTCAGGAGGGTGCGAAGTATCTGGAGCGGCCGATGATGGGGCGGGGGATTCTGCTGGGCGGCGTGCCGGGGGTTGCGCCGGCGAATGTGGTGATATTGGGGGCGGGAGTGGTGGGAACAAATGCGGCGAAAGTGGCGGCCGGATTGGGGGCGAATGTGGTGTTGATGGATATCAACCTGGAGCGATTGCGTTATCTCGATGATGTGATGCCGGAAAATGTACACACGATCTACAGCGATCCGCATACGGTGCGGGAGCAGTTGCGGGCGGCGGATCTGGTGATTGGGGCGGTGCTGATTCCGGGGGCGAAGGCGCCGAGGTTGGTGACGAGGCAGGATCTGGTGGATATGAAGAATGGGAGCGTGATCGTGGATGTGGCGATTGATCAGGGGGGATGCGTGGAGACAGCGCGGGCGACGACGCATCAGCAGCCGACCTATGTGGTGGAGGGGGTGGTGCATTATTGCGTGACGAACATGCCGGGGGCGGTGGGGCGAACTTCGACGATCGCGCTGTGCAATTCGACGCTGCCGTATGCGGTGAAGATTGCCAGCAAGGGGTATGAGAAAGCGGCGGCGGAGGATCCGGGGATCGCCGAGGGGATTAACCTGGTGAAGGGGAAGGTGACGAATTCGGCGGTGGCGGAGTCGTTTAAGATGAAGTTGCAGGGGATTCGGTGAATGGGTTTCGCAAGTGTGGGTGAGGCGGCATGGGGAAGCTTCTCGAACGGATAAGGACCGCGGTAGATCAAGACCGATTCTTCGTGAGCGTTCACGCGGATGAGCAGATGAAGGAGCGTTCAATTGAACTTTGGCAGGTTATAGACGGTGTTCGGTCGGGACGGCTCCTTCGGGAACGTCTGCAAGCGCGGCCGAATCCAGTGGTCGAAATAGAGCAGGTTTTGGCAGACGGGACGGTGGTGCTTGCGGTTTGGGCTTGGCTCGGGCCGGAGCGCACTGCTAAACTAGTGGTCTAACACAGTGTAACCTGCGGGTACAGTCGACGTAGTTTGATTCGCGCGTTGACGGTTTGGAACTGCCAGTCGATCTTCTTGCTCCGGTTATTCCGATCCGCGTTCCAGATCGACACCCGTTCTCGCAGTGTCGGCTCGTCGCTGATCCGCTCCCCAAGACACTGCTTCTCCAGCACGCTCAGTTCGCACTCGG
>JBGPEF010000226.1:0-8457 GCA_041482675.1 Tepidisphaeraceae bacterium
CCCCCCGCGCCGCTTAAAGCTCATCCTCTCTTTCCGCAAATCCGCATCCATCAGCGCCACATTGATCGCCATCACCACCGTATGAATTCCCAGCAGCGTCCAAAACCAGGGCAAATCCACCCTCCCCGCGCACCCAAACAACAACCCCGCCAAAACAACCTCCAACACCAGAATCGTCACAAAAGCCCGCATAAAACCACCTGTTAATTTTGAATAGTCATATTATCAATTTTGATCACTCAAAATATACGATCCCATTCAACCCCTGTCAACAACCCTCGACCCTCCCCCCAGTTGGTCTAAAATAAAACCATGACCATCCCCCCCTCTCTCGCCATCCCCAAAGACCCCCCCGGCGCATACCTCGGTGCCACCGCCCTCCCAACCTCCGGCCCCCCAATAATCGTCCGCTCCCCCATCGACGGCTCCACCTTAGCCACCATCAAAAGCGCAACCCCAAATGACGTCGACCGCGCGGCCACCGCCGCCCACGAAGCCTTCCTCAAATGGCGCACCATCCCCGCCCCCGCCCGCGGCGAACTCGTCCGACGCTTCGGCCTAAAACTCCGCGACCGCAAATCCGACCTCGCCGACCTCGTCACCCTCGAAGTCGGAAAAATAAAACAAGAATCCCTCGGCGAAGTCCAGGAAATGATCGATATCTGCGACTTCGCCGTCGGCCTCTCCCGCCAGCTCTACGGCCTAACCATCGCCTCCGAACGTCCCCTTCACCGCATGATGGAACAATGGCACCCATTAGGGGGGGTCGGAATCATCACCGCCTTCAACTTCCCCGTCGCCGTCTGGGCCTGGAACGCCATGCTCGCCCTCGTCTGCGGTGACACATTAGTCTGGAAACCCTCCGAAAAAACTCCACTCACCGCCCTCGCCTGCCAAAACATCCTCCAGGAAACCCTCCAGGAATTCCCCGACTACCCCCCCACCATCTCCAACCTCGTCATCGGCGCCGCCGACGTCGGCCAACGCCTCGCCGCATCGCGCTTGCTCCCATTGATCTCCGCCACTGGATCGACGCGTATGGGTCATGCGGTAGCCGAGACCGTAGCAAAAAGACTCGGCCGATCCCTCCTCGAACTCGGCGGCAACAACGCCATGATCCTCACCCCCACCGCCGACCTCGACCTCGCCACCCGCGCCATCACCTTCGCCGCCGCCGGCACCGCCGGCCAGCGCTGCACCACCCTCCGCCGCCTCATCGTCCACAACTCCATCAAACCCAAAATCATCGACCGCCTCAAAACCGTCTACCAGAATCTCCCCATCGGCGACCCCCGTGAAAAAGGCACCTTAGTCGGCCCCCTCATCGACCAAAACGCTTTCACCTCCATGGGCCACGCCCTCCACACCGCCCAACTCCAGGGCGGCCGCCTAATCACCGGCGGCGAACCCGTTGTTCCCCCTCAGCACTCAGCACTCAGTACTCAGCACTCGTATTACGTCCGCCCCGCCCTCATCGACATCCCCCCCTCCGCCCCCATCACCAAAGAAGAAACCTTCGCCCCCATCCTCTACATCATCGGCTACGACTCCCTCGACGAAGCCATCCGCATCCACAACGACGTCCCCCAGGGCCTCTCCTCCGCCATCTTCACCAACGACATCCGCGAAGCGGAAACATTCCTCTCCCCAAGCGGCAGTGATTGCGGCATCGCCAACGTCAACATCGGCACCAGCGGCGCCGAAATCGGCGGCGCCTTCGGCGGCGAAAAATCCACCGGCGGCGGCCGCGAATCCGGCTCCGACGCCTGGAAAAACTACATGCGCCGCTCCACCAACACCATCAACTATTCCAAAGACCTCCCCCTCGCCCAGGGCATCAACTTCGACACCACCGCCCCGTAACAGAAATCCAAAGAAACCGCAGAGCCCGCCGAGAGACGCAGAGATCGCGGAGAAATCCGTTCAGAAATTTCTTCTCTGCGGTCTCTGCGCTTCTTTGCGTTCTCTGCGGTTCTCTTACTTCCCGGAAGTTTCGTTCCAGTATATGCGCACATTCCCCGTCGCCCGTCCCACCGCCACCAAATCAATTTTCCCATCCCCATCCAAATCCCCCGCCGTCAAATCCTCCACCGCCACTCCCCCCGGATCAAGCTCACTCCTCTCCCACTCCGTCCCCAAACTATCCTTGGCTTTATAAACCCTGACTCCCGATTTCGCTTTCCCCGCCGGCAGCGGATCCCTCACCCCCGCAATCAATTCCTCATCCCCATCCCCATCCAGATCCGCGCACCAGATCGCATGCCCCCAAAGCAACTGACTATCCAAAACTCTTCTCGTCCACTGCTCCCCACCCTTCTCATTCGTATACACCACCACCTGATTCCCATGCCACGGCTCAATCGTCCCAATAAACCGCGTCCCGCTCTTCAACCTCCCCAACTTGATTTCACTCGCCCCCCGATTCTTCGCCGGATTGCTCTGGTCCGCCTCCGAAATCTTCTTCGCCCCCCACTTCCCATCGCTCCCCTTCTTCAAAACATTCACCCCCTCATACGACGCCGTCAGCACTTCCAACTTCCCATCCCCATCAAAATCAATCGCCTGAAAGTTATGCATCACCGGAAACTGATCGCACAACAATTCCTTCGACCACGCCGGCTGCGTAGGATCATTCCCCGGCCGATACGCGAACACCCTCACCTTCCCATCCCCCCAATTATTCCCCGCCGTCGCCCCCCTCCCCTGCAACGGCACCGAAATCAATTCCTTCTTCCCATCCCCATCCAGATCCGCCCACCGAATCCGATGAATCGTCGGCTCCTCATTGGCAATCTCAAACATCTCCCACTCCCCCTCCCCATTCTTCGGCCTCCTCAGCCACTGCAACGTCCCCGGATTCTTCGTATCGCTTGGCTTCCAGCCCGCCCCCAGCGCAATGTCCACCTTCCCATCCCCATCAATATCCGAGGCCGCCAGACAAACATTATCCGGCTTCGTCTTCCCCGTAAGAATCGTCCCCAACTTCCACGACGGATTCTCAAACCAAACCACCCTCTCCTTATCCGCCACCACAATATCCTGCTTCCCATCCCCATTAATATCCGCGAGTATCACCCCATACCCAATCTTCAACGTCTTATCGATCTCCTGCATCTTAAACTTCGGCATCTCCCCGCGCACCCAAACACACGCCGCCATCACCACGCCACCGAAAATCGCCAACCTTCTCATAGGACACTCCCAACTTTTTTCACCACGAAGCTCACGAAGCCACGAAGACATTTCCGTTCTTCGCGCGCACTTCCCGAATCCACGCCAAACTGCTGCTCAAAAAGACAACCAAAAAAACAGTCCCCTCCCCAATCCGCCTCATACGCCGAGTTGGCCTTCGTGAACTTCGTGTCTTCGAGTCTTCGTGTTTAATCCTGATTCCCTAGACTCACTTCAGCTCTTTCACATAAATATTCTTCAACTCAAATCCCTGCCCATGATCCTGCAGCGCCAGCGCCCCCTTCTCCGGAACTTTCGGCAGTTGCGCATTGCTGATCACTTCCTCCCCATTCAATTCCACCGTCAGCCGGTCCCCCTTCATCGTGATCACCATGTGATTCCACTCCCCGATCGGCTTATCCATCTTCTTTTTCGGCGTCACCCCCGCCCTCACCGCCACCGGCTGCGATCGGTCCGTCCGATACCCATAAACTTCCCCGCTCCCGCCCGGCCAGTTCCACATGTTGATCTGCGACTTGGAATTCCCCCGCACATACACCCCACTGTCATACTCCAGCACCTCTTCGGTCATCGCCTTCCCATTCGCATCCTTCTTCTCATCCCCCGTCGCCGGGTCCAGGTACGGCCGCTGCATCTTCTGCGCCGGCCCCACCCACCGCCAATCAATCGAGATCATCACATCCCCATATTCCTTCTCCGTCCACAGCGTCATCTCCCCCTTCTTCCCGGCCGGATTAAATTCCAGCACGCCCCCCTCCTTGATGACCCACTGTTTCTTCTGCGCCTCCGACGCCTTGAAGTTCGTCAGGTCCTTCCCATTGAACAACGGCTCAAACCCCTCCGGCGGCGCATTGTCCGCCCCCATCAATCGCACCGCCAGACCAACCATCAACCCCATACCGCAAAGACACGCGATCCTCATCCGTCCAGTCATTTTATTCTCCGTTGAATGTCCACTCCGACAATCCTGTATATCCGCCAATCGAAGTGTGGTTGAGATGCTACCCCAAATCGCTCCCCGCGACGAATCATCCGGGTGCCATGCCCACGCGTACTCGCGTGGGCATGTCCCTCTTCTGGATTCTGAATTCTGATTTCTGATTTCTGATTTCTGACTTTTCCCCCATAGACCTGTTTAGGGCAATTTCACTCCTCCCCCCACTTTCATACATTGATCCCACGTGCAGGAAAGCACGCTGGTGAGCCAAGGGCGGCGTCTCGTTGACGCCGCCCTTGTTTTTGCGCCCCGTTTCGTGGCACGGGCATCTTGCCCGTGTCTTCAATTAGTCCCAATCCGCTCGACGTGCCAATCTACGCTGCCTTGAACGCATTCTTGATCGTCAAAATCAATTCATCCGTGTTGAACGGATATCTGATGTAATCAAACACCCCCGCCTTTATCGATTCGACCGCGGTCCTGGTCGTGAGCTGATTGCTGTAAGCAATGATCGGAGGGCTTGATTTGCGATTTTTCCACTCCCTGATGAATCTCAACCCCTTCGAAACGTCGTCATCCATGCTGAGGAGAACGACGTTGGTCGAAAAAGCTTCGTACTCCCCTGCCCCATCAGGATTTTCAGTAACGACAATGGCGAAACCCGCTGACTCCAGCTGTGCCGTCACCGCCCGGCGTACCTGGGGGTCTGACTCAATGACCAGACAAACCGCTCTGCCTCGTGCCACATCACCCATTAGACGAATACCCTATTCGCTGCCCTCTTTAGGGCAATAGGCACACCGATTAAAAAAGTTAATCTGACACTCACGTGCAGGAAAGCACGCTGGTGAGCCGAGGGCGGCCTCTCGTTGAGGCCGCCCTTGTTTTATACATCCCCGTATTTTTGCCACCCCCCAAAACCCGTCGTATGTTCATCCATATCTCGCCCCATCGGAAGGACGCCCCAAATGCCCCCCCCGATCTATCCGGCCATCCTCACCAAGGCCAACTGGGACACCAACAAAGGCTCCATTGCCAAGGCCCCCAACGAATTGGGCATCGGCCCCGCCATCTCCACCGCGGAGACTTCCTTCAACAAGATCGATTGGAACATCCCCGGCAATCCCTCCCCTCGCCAGCTTCGTGACACGCCTCATCCCATCCTCTGCGGCCTCTGCCTGGCCATGCAGGTGCAGCAACCCCGCGCTCGCGCTGCCTATGAAGCCCTGGTCACACTCGCCAACGTCGCCGCGGGCGTCGTCTCCCGCTATGAACGCGCTGTGACATTCCCAAAGCCCATCATCGAGCATGTCCGAAAGATCCAACAGGCCGCCACTCAACTCAGCATCCCCGTCCGCGATGGGCTCGATCCACAGCTCAAACTGCTCAGGAAAGCCCGCGGCCTGGCCGCCCTCCAAAGCTTTACCGTCGGCCGGCTATTGGACAACATCCAGCTCTCCCAGCATTTCCTCCAGTGGTCGCGTACCCAGCTTTGCGACCTCGAATTCGAATTTCTCATGGACACTCATCTCACCACCAGGGGCCAATTCCCCACCGGCCCCCGCGCCAATCAGATGTACGACAAGTACGTCCACAACAACAAGGCGAACGTCAGTGACGCAGCGTATTTGAATCTCAAGCGTTTTCGCGACGCCAATCAGCTCGCCGATCCCCCCGTCGCCGTGCGCGAAGACGTCCGCGCCGCCTGGGCCCGGGCCTACAACGAAGCCAGCAGCATGCTCAAGCAGCGAATGTCCCCCTGGCGCGCATCGCTGCGCCTGGACACCGACGACTCGACCCTCCTATGCGATGTCCTACAGGCCTGACGCCCAGTGTCCGACGCCAAGTGTCCCCATCGCGCCTCACTGTCCACTCTTTCCATTCGAAGGCGCCTCCGCCTTCTTCCCCTCCTGATAATTCAACAGGTACGCCCTCCTCTGTTCCGCGAACACCTTGATCCCAAGCGTCTCGCGCCCGCCGGGCCCGCCGAATCCGCCGGGACCGCCCGGCCTGCCACCGCCCGGACCACCGGGACCACCGCCGGGGCCTCGGCCGCCGACGTTTTCGGTGAGGTTCTTCTCAAAGTCTTCGTACGATTCCAGCTTCCGCGTATCCTTCTTCACATCCTCCGCAATCAGCTCGTGATACTCCTTCGCCACCGGCCCGATCTTCTCCCAATCCAGCCACTGCTCCGCGATCTGCCGCACATATCCCAGGTACTTCGCCCGCAACGCCGGCACCGCCAGCAGCTTCGAAATCAACGGCTTGTTCTGATCATTCGCCATCGCCAGCGGATCCAATTCCACACCCTTCACCTGCAATCCGCCACCAAAGCCACCACCAGGCCCACCGCCGCCGCCCGGTCCTCCGGGACCACCGCGGCCCCCACCACCCGGACCTCCCGGACCGCCGCCGGGTCCACGACCAGGCCCACCACCCGGCCCGCCGCCGCCACCCGGCCCTCGTCCTCCACCAAAATTCCCCTGCGGCAAAACCGCCGCCAATCCATTGCGAACCTCCTCCTCATTGGCCGCTCCATCCTTGTCCTTATCCCACTGCTCAAACCATTTCCCAAACGTCTCCTTCATCTCCGCCAGCGTCAGTGATCCATCCTTATTCGCATCCAGCGCCGTGAACAGTGGCGGACCCATCATCTGGCCAAATCCTCTCCCGCCCGGCCCTCTGCCTCCCGGTCCACCGCCTCCCGGACCTCCGCCCCCCGGCCCGCCGCCTCCCGGACCTCCACCCTGCGGCCCAAATCCCTGCGGCATCGGAAAGATCTCCCCCAGCCTCGCCACAAACTCCTGCTGACTCACCTTCCCCTTCTTTTCGCCATCCAACTTCTCAAACCATTTCTCCCCCAGCGCCGCCAATTCCTCTTTCGTCAGCTTCTTGTCTTCATTCTTGTCCCCCTGCATCATCATCTGCCCCCCAATCATCATCCCCGGCCCAAAGGCGAATCCACCACCGCCAAATCCGGGCCCGCCCGGCTTGCTGAATCCCTCGTTCGTATCATGCGGGATGATGTGAAACTTGCCCTTCTCATCCAGGTAGATGTTGTAGTCGCCGGTGCGAATCCAATAGCCATCGTCGTTGATCAGCGCATTCTCCACCGCCAAAAACTTGAGGGCCCCATCGATGTCCAGAATCGGCGAAAGCGCCTCTTCGAGTTTGTCGGCCGGCGTTTCGTTCAAAACCCGGCACAGCTTGATCAGCGCCTCCCACGACGTCTTCTCATCCTTGCTCTTGATCTGATAAATCCGCTTGTAGGACGCGGGATCATCTCCCAGATAAGCCAGACTCCCGCGTGCGCCCGGGCTCCCTTGGACTTTCCACCGCGCCCCCTTGCTCGTGCCAAACCACTCCTTCACAAAGTCCTTGTTGAACTGCTGCTCGTTCTCGTAAATCCCCCAGCTCTCTCCATTGATCACCACTCGTGCAAAGTTTGCCTTGGCCGCCGGGAGAAATGCGCGAGCAATCTGGTCGTACAACACGACCCGCATGAACGATGGATCTTCGTGCCCGTTGAGCAGATGCAGCGTGTGATACCCGCCGATCTCCTGCTTCTTGTTAAATGCATCCACCGAAATCGTCAGCGACCGCTTGCTCCCCTCCCCCACCATCATGAACGATGACATCCCACGAAAATGCACCCCCACCTCCTGATAAGTCTTCCCATCCACCGTCAGCTTCGCCGGCACCTCCACATCCGTATTCTTGAACTCCGCCAGTTCCTTCTCCCAATCCGCATCTTCAAATTCCAGGAAAAACGTCCGCACCACCTTCGGATCATAAAGCGGCGCACCCGCATAAGACTTCACATCCGCCGGCGTCAGCTTCTCCCCCGCCACCGGCGGCGTCTGATTCCCCCCGCGCCCAAATCCCGGCCCACCCGGCCCGCGTCTCCCCCGTCCCTGCCCCTCCTTCGCCAAAAACTCCCGCGCCTCCTTCCGCTCCGCCGCATTCAGCTTCTTATCTCCATCCTTATCAAACTTCTTCAGCAACTCGATATGCTGCCCCATCGGCCCACCAAATCCACCGGGCCCTCCCGGCCCGCCACCCGGTCCACCCGGCCCACCGCCAAACCCACCCGGCCCACCAGGTCCACCCGGCCCCGGCGGCGGCTGATCCGCATTCTGCCCCCGCGCCACCACCGAACAAACCGTCAATACCAACAAGCTCGATAGCAATATCCGCATCCGAGACGCTCCTTCAGCCCCAAAACACGCAGACCCTCCCCTTAGTTGCTCCAGGTGCCGCAATTCTGCCATGAATTGTTGGGAATGCGTTAAATCGGCTTAACCCCACCCGCGCGAGCCCGCTCCCCA
>JBGPEF010000227.1:0-8447 GCA_041482675.1 Tepidisphaeraceae bacterium
AATGCATAGAGCAGGCCGCCCAGGCCGATGCCGAGCAGGACAGCGCAGAGGATCAGGCCGAAGGTGAAGACGCTGCCGCCGAGGATGGGGCTGAGCATGCGATACCAGACGATCTCCATGAGGAAGAAGGCAAAGCCGACGATGGCGGCGGCGACGAGGATGAACCAGGCGGGGGTGGCTTGAGATTCTGCGGGCGCGGTTGGCCGCGGTGCCTTCATATTTTCGGGGAGGGCGGCTGTTTTCCGCGCGACTATCAAGACGCCGATGCCCAGCAGCAGGTTAGCGGCGGCGGCGAGCCAGAGGGTCAGGCGCGTGCCGTTTCGTTCGATCAGGTAAAACGTCGCGAGGGCAGCGCCGAGTACAGCGCCGAGGGTGTTGATGGCATAGAGCCAGGCGACGATGGATCGGCCGCGATCCTCCTCGGTGGCGATGGCGCGGGTGGCGGCGGGGAGGGTGCCACCCATCAGGAAGGTGGGGACGCCGAGCACGAGGGAGGCGAGGATGAGACGAAGGATGGTGCCGCCGGTGAGGCCAAGTGTATTGCTGCCGCCGACGGAGAGATAGATCCAGCGAATCAGACTGAGAAATATCGGCGAGAGGGCGGCCGCGATGGCGATCATGATCTCGAGGCGGGCATAGAGGGCCAGCGGTTTCTGATGGCGATCGGCGCGCTGGCCAATAATGATCCCGCCTGCTCCCAGGCCGCCGATGAAGATGGCTACGACCGCGGCCGAGGCGGCGGTGGATGCGCCAAAGATGAGACGGAATTCGCGGAGCCAGCAGATCTGGTAGATGAGGGCGCAGAGGCCGGAGAAGAAGAGGAAGGGGGCCAGGGAAAGAAGGCTGCGCGATGTGGGCTTGGTTTGCATAGGGAATCTGCCGGGGCGCACCCTTGAGATATCGGCCCGAAAAAGGTGGTGCTGTCGGAAAACGCGGAAGAGTCGAATTTGTTGTCGGACGTTGGTCGAGTGGGATTTTCTGCAATTTAATGCAGGGGTGATCGCGCGGGTGCGCTCGGCGCAGCATAAGGCGCGGCTGGTCATTGCGGCTTAAAGCGGCCTGCCGCCATTTCTCGCAGGACACCGAGAAAGGCATCGCCGTGTCTGGACAGATGCTGCTCAAGTTTGAAAGTGCAATCACACTCGCAGCACGCCCACGGCTCCTGGCCGGTTTCATCGCGGCACTTGGAGCGGTGATGGGCATCCTGCACCTTCACCAGCTCGAAATATTCCTCCCAATACGGCCGCTCTTCCTCAAGAGGAGTCGCACAGAAGCACACTTCCACCCATCGAACGCTGCCGTCGGTGCGGATGCGGGCGTCGGTCATGTTGCGGAGGTATTCATCGCCGGCGACGGAGCCGCGGCCGAGGTTCTGGGTTTCGATGGCGTGGAGGAGGGCGTTTTCCTTGCCGGGCTTGACGCGGGCGGTGACCAGATAACGCATGGGATATTATAGCCGGGGGTGGCATGGTGGAGCATGCCCTACTAAACTACCGCCCTTCTCGAAATGGCCGATCCAATGATTGACTCCGCCATCCCCAAAGCCGCCGCGCTGATCGAGGCGCTCTCCTACATCCAGCGCTTCCATGACAAGACCATCGTCGTCAAGGTGGGCGGGTCGATCATGGATGATGAGACCGCGCTCTCTAACATCCTCACCGACATCGTCTTCATGAATTACGTGAACATGCAGCCGATCCTGGTCCACGGCGGCGGCAAGGCCATCAACCAGAAGATGGAGCAGGCCGGGCTGGTGCCGCAGATGGTGCAGGGCCGGCGCTACACCGACGACCGTGTGCTGGCCATCGCCGAGCAGGTGCTCTGCAACGACATCAACCGCTTCATCGTCACCTTCATCCAGAGCCAGGGGTGCGAGGCGATGGGCCTGCATCCGCTTTCGAGCAATGTCCTGTTCGGGGAGAAGATGTATTTGCAGGGCGAGGGGGGAAGAAGAATCGATCTGGGGCACGTGGGGGATGTGAAAAGTGTCAACGCGCGGATGCTGCAACTTCTCGTCCAGGCGGATTCGATTCCCTGCATCGCATCCATCGCCGCCGATCCGGCCGGCGGAAGGCTGAACGTGAACGCCGACACCGCCGCCGGCGCTGTGGCGGCCGCCATGAAGGCCGAAAAGCTGGTCATCGTTTCCGACACCCACGGCATTCGCTCGGATCCGAAGGACCCCGAAAGCCTGGTGCGGTCGTTGAATGTGGACCGGATTGAAGAGATGGTGCGCAATGGGACAATCACCAGCGGCATGCTCCCAAAGGTGGAGGCATGCGTGACAGCGCTGAAGGCCGGCGTCAGCAAGACGCACATCATCGATGGGAAAATCCCGCATTCGCTGTTGCTGGAAATCTACACCGAGGCCGGAATCGGCACTGAGATCGTGCTGTGATGAAAGACTTCATTTCCATCGCCGATTGTTCAAAAGCGGAACTGCGGGAGTTCTTGGATGTGGCCGCGCGCCTGAAGAAACAATACAAGGCGACGGGGCGAAATGACCCGATTCTGGCCGGCAAGATGCTGGCGATGATCTTCGAGAAGCCCAGCCTGCGCACGCGGGTGAGCTTCGCGGTGGCGATGCAGCACCTGGGCGGGTCGGCCATCATGCTGCGGCAGGAAGAGGTCGGGCTGGGGCAAAGGGAGGCGGTCAAGGATGTGGCGCGAGTGCTCTCGGGCATGTGCGATGGCGTCACCATCCGCTCGGTTGACCATGGGAAAGTGCTGGAGCTGGCCAAATGGTCAACCATTCCGGTGATCAATGCCCTCTCGGATCTGAGCCATCCCTGTCAGGCGATGGCCGACCTGATGACCATGGAGGAGCACTTTGGGGAGCTTGAGGGGAGGACGCTGGCGTTCATTGGGGATGGGAATAATGTCGCGCGGGCGCTGGCGACCGCGTGCGGCCGGTTTGGGATGCGCTTCGTTCTGGCCTCGCCGTCGGCCTACAAGCTTTCCAGCGACGACTTTGACCGGATCATGTCGCAGGTGCCGGAACTGGATTTCGCGGTGACGGAGGATCCGGAAGATGCGGTGCGGGAGGCGGACGTCATCTACACCGACACCTGGGTGAGCATGGGGCAGGAGGCGGAGAAGGAAAAACGGATCGCCGATTTTCACGGCTATGAGGTGAATTCGAAATTGCTGGACAAGGCGCCGCGCAGCGCCGTGGTGCTGCATTGCCTTCCGGCGTATCGGGGGCTGGAGATCAGTGATGAAGTGATCGAGGGAAAACAGAGCCTGGTTTTCCCACAGGCGGAGAATCGGCTGCATTTTCAGAAGGGATTGCTGGGGGTGCTGATGGGAGCGCGTAGGGATGGCGGATTAAACACGAAGGCACCAAGGCACTAAGGCCAACTCGGCGAATGAGGGCGGATTGCGGCAGGGAGGGATGTTTTCTTTTATCAAAAAAAGAGAACGAGCTGTTTCGGTCATTGTGCGCGCTCGCGCCGGGCGCGCCTTCGTGCCTTCGTGTTTAAGAATTTCTTCTGAGGCTTCACCGTCGGCCGTGTTTGCGGAGTTGGTTGAGGGTGGCGCGGAAGTCTTTGGGGAGGGGGGCGGTGAGTTGGACGAGCGATCCATCGAGGTTCTGAAAGCTCAGGCGTTCGGCGTGCAGGGTGAGGCGGGCGATGAGAGGGCGTTCGGGATGATTGCTTTGGCGATAATTGCGCTTGAAGGAGCTGAGCATCAGGCCCGGTGGAGCGGTGGGGTTGTAGAGCGGATCGATGGCCAGGGGCAGGCCGATGGATTTGAAATGGACGCGGATCTGGTGGGTTTTGCCGGTTTTGGGAAGGACGCGAAGGAGCGAGTAAGGGCCCAGCCGCTCCTCCATGCGCCAGAGAGTTCGTGCGGGCCGGCCGTGTTTGGAGGTGATCATGCGTTGAGGGCTGGTCGGGTGCGGCGCGAGCGGGGAATCGATTTCGCCTTCCCTGGTCGCCGGATGGCCGGCGACGAGGGCGATGTATTCCTTGGCGACCTGGTTGTTTTGAAACTGGTGCGAGGCGTGGCGCTGGGCGGGCTTGTTTTTGGCGAAGAGGAGGAGGCCGGAGGTGTCTTTGTCGATGCGGTGAACCAGGCGGAGGCGGGGATCGGAAACGCCCTTGTGGGGGAGCTTGAGTTGCGCGGCGAGTTGTTCGAAGGCGCTGGTGGTTTCGCCGCGTCCGGGGATGGAGGCGAGGCCGGTGGGCTTGGAGATGGCCACATAGTTGCCATCCTGCCAGAGGATTTCCATCACTGGATGAGCCCACCCTTGCTGTATTCGGCGATCAGAGCGGCCACGCGCGGCTGCTCGGGATTGAGATCGAGGCTGCGCTTCCAGAATCCGACGGCGTCGGCGCGCTTCCTCTCATCCAACTGGGCGCTGGCCTTGTATTGGGCGGCGGCCGCGTCGCCCAGACCGTTGAGGGCCTGGTAATTGCGGCCGTTCTGGTCCAGCGCCTGATTGAATTGCGAGATGGCCTCGTCGATGCGGCCGGAATTGAGCAGGGCATAGCCGTAGCGGACGCGGACGAGGCTGGAATCCTGCATCTTGAGCGCCTGCTCGTATGCAGTGACGGCGTCCTTGTAGCGCTTCTGGCTCATCAGGGCGCCGGCCAGATTCACGAGCGTTTCGGATCGGTTGGGATCCAGCTCGAGGGCGCGGCGATAGCCCGACTCAGCTCCGGCAAAGTCGCCGTTGGCATCGAGCACGACGGCAAGATTGGCCGCGGCTTCGGCGGATCTGGGCTCGATCTCGACAGCGCGGCGGGCATAGGGGAGGCCGACTTCGGGCTTGCCCAGGGCGGTGTAGACGAGGCCCAGATACATATTGGACTTCATGTCATTGGGATTGAGTTTGATGGCGGTGAGGTAGCTTTTGGCGGCCTCCTGGAGCTTGTTAAGGAGGTGATTGACCAGGCCGAGGTAGTAGTGGTTGGTGTAGGTGTAGGGATCGAGCTGGACGACGCGTTCGTATTGCTGGGCGGCGGCCTCATAGTCGCCCTTCTCGCGATAGATCGTGCCCAGCAGGAAGCGGGCCATGATCATGTTGGGGTCGGAGCGCAGCGAGGCTTCGAGGGAACGCGCAGCGCGGTCGTAATTCTGCTGCTGGTAGTCGAGCGCGCCGGTGACGTAGAGTTTGGTGGCGTTGCTCTCGACCGGCGCGGGTTTGTTGTTGTTGCAGCCGCAGATCAGGAGCAGGGCCGATAGAACAGCGCTCCAGCACGTCTGATGGGTGATTAATTTCAAGTGACTCTCTTCTTTGGACATGTGGGCCGCTCGATTCATAATCGAATATACGGTTAATAAGAAGGGGTGGTCAATGAGCGGGATGGAGGGTGGGGAGGGGCGGTTCGGTGGCTTCGTTTCGTCAAAAAAGATGTGTGAGAATGAAGCCAAAAATGGCGTTTTTGAAGCGACAGAGGGGTTTTTGGGTTTGTTTCGTCGGTTTCGGTGGCTTCGTTTCGCAAGAGCAGCCGCAGATGGGGTTGATGAGTTGGAAGATCGAGCATGGAGGATCGAAGATCGAGGCGGAGCAGGATGCGATTTATGATTTTGTAGCATTTGTAACAAATTCGGCATGGCGGAGAGGATTAAATCCGGCTTTGAAGCGGAGTTGCGGCTTTTGACATTGTGCACAGAACTTGTGCAAGAGCAGAGGCGACGATGTGGTGCAAAAAAGCGCGCGGAGGGGGCGCGGACGCGGCTGAGTGGGTAAAAAGCGAACATTCCGACCCCCTTTTGTGGTTCCTCAATACGTATACATTTTTCAGATCAATTTGTTCTGTAAAAATTCGAATTCTTACTCACAAAAAACACGCCGTATCGCCTTTTTACGCCCAACAAAAGCCCCGGCGTTCGCCGGGGCTGCGGCGTCTTCGATATCCTTCGCGCCTGCCGGTTATGGGAAGTTAACGCGCGTATCCAGACCGTCGTTATCCAAATCGGTGTCCGTTCCGCTTCCGAAGTCGATATAGTCCGCGGTGTCGGAGCCGCCCGAGATGGTGTCGTTGCCGGCGCCGCCCAGGATCGACTCGCTGCCGGCATAGCCGTAAATGAGGTCATTGCCGTCGCCGCCGTCGAGCGCATCGACGCCGTTAGTGCCGTAGAGAGTATCATCGCCCGCGCCGCCGGTCAGGGACGAACTGGAACTGGCGGTTGCATCCAGGATGTCGTTGCCAAGGCCGCCGTTCAGCGAATCGGCCCCGCCGCTCCCCCCCCAGAAGTGATTGTCGGCGCCGGTGAGGCTGTCGTTTCCGCCGATGATGGTGTCATTGCCGCTCCCGCCTACTACATCCTCAATGTCGCTGGTAATGTAGTCTCCCTCGCCGTTTCCGCCATCGTTGGCGTTGTCATCGAAGTACACGCCGACCGCCTGGGTGTGCCCAGTATAGTCGGCCTTGTCCTCGCCGCTTCCGCCATACATGCTGTCTGCGCCATCGCTGGCGTTTTCGCAGAAGAACCAGTCATTGCCGCTGCCGCCGCTGAGGGAATCGTTGTCGTTGTCGCCCCTGATGCTGTCGTTGCCGGCGCCGCCATCGATGCTGTCATTGCCATCGCCGCCAAAGAGGCTGTCGCCGTCGGCCCCGCCGAGGATGCTGTCAGCGCCGGCGTCACCGTGGAGGTTGTCCAGGCCCGCGCCGCCGTCGAGGGTGTCGTTGCCATCGGTACCGCTACTTCCATCATTGCCATTAATTGCATCGTTGCCGGCGTTGCCGACCAAGGAGTCGGCTCCCGTGCCGCCCTCAATCAGGTCTGAGAATGCGCCGCCTTTGAGGGTGTCGTTGCCATCTTGTCCGAACAGAGTCGCCGGAATTGTGCTGGGCAGTGCCGAGACATCTATCGAGTCATTGCCTGTGCTTGTGGCCGTGTCGGTGGAACCGCCGTGGGCTTCAACGGAAATAATGCTGACACCATTGCAATCGGCCGAGATAACGTTGCCGTTGCTCTTGGCTGTCGCCACGCTCGAGCTGTACTCCACCGTGATGACGTCGTTTACGCTGTCATCGCCATAGATCGACATTGCGCCCCCGGTGCAATGCAGCTTGCCGCCAACAGCATCCTCTTCTCCAATCCCTCGATCATGGCCGACGCCGCCTTCCAAACAGCCCGCCTACCGACCAGTTTCTTCGCACACATAAGATCTCCTTCCACCAAGAGGCCAGAAAATCTTCCATCACGCTCGCTTCGGCGAGCGCGCTAATTCCAAGTCCACCGCTCCGTCAGAAACAAGTTGCCGGAGAACTCAAACTCCTAGTGAAGCAATACCCAGTTTAGCGCGAGCATCACCAAGGCTGCGCTGGTTGATTGTCCGCGTTCCACAGCCTCTGCTTGGCTGCATCGTCCGGCGCAGCCGGAAATATCGTCGTCACATCATTTCGCAGGTGCCACTCTACATGCCCATCACAGAACAAAATGTTCGCGCCGCCGCGGTGGATGTCACCCACCATGTTCTCGATGTCCGGCGCGATCGAATTCCTGTTGGGAAGTATTTGAAAATCGTTCAGACCGTTGGCCGTCGAATCGGCCATGATGATAAACTCCGCGGGCGATCTCACTGACGTCACCTTTCGTGCGCCCTCAACTGCACGAGTAATCGATCCGGTGTTGACCCCAAGATAAAGCGGGTCTCCCATACCGCGCGGAAATGGGAATCCTGGCCCTCCCCAAGCTCCCACTCCATTACAACCATAGCTGAACCATGTTCCAGTGTCGGTTCCGACGCCCCATCCATTCATGAGCAACCGTTCACCTAGCTTGTAACCAAATCGCGTATGCACTTCCTGGGCAAATTCGACCGCACCGGGCGCATCAGGGGTCCACTGGCACCTTAGATCCTGTGCTGGACAATAGAATACCTTCTGGTTACCATTGAGGCAGTTCCGCAGCCGAACTGGCCAACATTCGACAATTCCGCCCCCACTCCCGCCTTTAGGAGAACTGAACATTGCCTCAGGAAAATATCCGTATTGCCCCGTATACATGGTCATCGCCAATCCAAGCTGATGCAGATTAGATTGGCACTGGACCTGCACAGCATATTGCTTTGCCCGCGTCAGCACCGGCAACAGTACCGCAATCAAGATCGCGATGATCGCGATGACGACAAGAAGCTCGACCAGAGTAAACGCCCGAGCAGAATTGGTTCGCCTGACCATGACCCGCTCCTCCCGCCGCACCTTCGCGGTTTTTCCTAGGGAGCAACGATCACTGATTTTCGGCAAGACCGGAGATAGGCGGGAACGACTGTCTAGGACCGGAGGTTGTCGAATGCCCTGATCCACAACCGGCCAGAGCAATTTATCAGTGTATGCGTATTTTCTGCCTTTTGCAAAGAAAAACTCCTCAAAGGACGGATTGTGTTAATTTCTTGTCCAGCAGCCTCTTCTGGACATTTGTAATTAGCTTTGCAAAATTTTTCGTCGGTCGTTAAACCCATGCCTAAAGGCAATGGAAGCAAAACCAAC
>JBGPEF010000228.1:0-8411 GCA_041482675.1 Tepidisphaeraceae bacterium
CACGGCGACCCCCCCGAACAACACACCGGACCCCCACCACCCGCACCAAACCCCCACGGACAGCGCAACCCACCACCAACCACCCTCCAAAAATCCACCTCTACCGAACGAACCCATTTCCAAACCCCACCCCTTCCTCCTTCAACGTTCGATGTTCAATGTTCAATGTTCAATGTTGGATGTTCGATGTTCAGGCTCTACAAAACGAACCCATTTCCCCCTCCCACGTCCCTTGTCCCATGTCCCATGTCCCTCGCAATTCGGGACTCGCTTTTTCTCCCCCAGGCCCCAATCCGGCCCCAAAAAGGACTCGATCCGGACTCAAAAAGGACTCGCAAAGGACTCGCCTTTTCGCCGCCCAAAAATCACAATCCTCGCGCCCTCAACCCCTTATCAATTTCACCCCTCGCTCACCTTTTTTTTCACCCCCTCACCATTTCCCCCTTCGTCATTCGTCATTCTTTCGTCATTCGCCCTTCGTCATTCCTCATTGGAACCCCCCTCCCCCTTGCCCGTCCAATCCTCTCAAGGCAGAATCACCCACACTCCAAACAAGGAAGGAAATCATGAATCGCATTCTCCCGCTCATCGCACTCTCTCTTCTCACCCTCTTCTGTCTCGCCCCCGACGAGGCCAGGGATCTCAAGCCCGGCCTCCTCGGCGAATACTTCGACATGGGCGACGCCGTCGAGGATTTCCCCAGCATCCCGGCCGACAAAAAACCCACCATCAAGCTCATCGACAAAACCCTCAACTTCGAATCCACCAGCGAGGAACTCGGCCAATCAAAACTGGCCGACCACTTCTACGCCCGCTGGACCGGCGTCCTGCGCGTCCCCAAGGATGCCAAGTACAAGCTCTACATCGAATCCGACGACGGCTCCCGCCTCGCCATCGATGGCAAGCAGCTCATCGACAACAACGGCCTGCACGCCATGGAGGAAAAGGATGGCGAAGTCGATCTGAAAGCCGGCGATCACCCCATCAAGATCGAGCTCTTCGAAAACGAAGGCGAAACCGGCATCAAATTCTCCTGGGAAGCCCCGGGAATGGCCAAGGAGATCGTGCCCGTTTCGGCCCTGTTCCATGCAAAGGACAAGGACGCCGACAAAAATTAGTACAGCCGGAACGAATCAATATTCCCAACCCCATCGCCGCCCGCGAACGTCAGGTAGAGGTCCTGTATGCCACTGATGCCCGCGATGGCGATGGTCTGCTCCTTGAAAATGCCATAGCCGCCGGTGCCCGCCACCGTCAGCGTGCCCAGGATCTTGCCGGTGATCCCGCCCTGCCGCACTTCGATCATGCGCCCGGCGTTGATGTTGGCCACGGCAATGTTCACCGCAAAGTGCGAAATGCCGCCGCCCAGGTTCAGCCCCTTGTACTGGGCCCAGTCGCCGGTATCGACATAGCCGAGATTCGTGGCAGTTTTGGTAATGCCGCTCAGCGCTGTCGCGTTCTCGGCCTGAACCGTGAGCGACGTTGCAGTCGAAGTCGAACTGGCCGCCGTGAACTTGATCCAGTTCAGGTTGCCGATGATCGAGTTGACGCCTTCCGTATCCAGTCCGATGCGCAGCACGTGCTGGCCGGCCGGAAGGCTGATCCCCTTCTTGCTGATCGTCGTCCACGTGTTGAAGCCGCCGGTGGCAGGCACGCTCATCGCGCCCGATTTGTTAGCGCGATCGATCTCAACATGAAACGTGCCGCCCCCGCCCGGGCTGGCGACGCGCGCCGACAGATCATACGTGCCGGCCGCTGGAATATTGACCGTGTATTCCAGCCACTCCCCCGCGTGGGTCCAACCGGCATTGATCGCGCCGGCGCTGTCGGTGTTGGCCTGCATGTCCACGCCGCCGCTGCGGAATACGCCGCCCTGATTGGTGCTGGTCGTATCGTGATAGGCAACCCCTTCGCCGCCGTTGTCGAAATCCTCGATCTCCACCACCCCCGGCAGCGAGATCGGCTTGCCGCCAAATGGGGTCTGCGTGGTGACTGGCGTGGGCGTCACGCCAGCGCGCGACAAGCCCAGCGCAATCGCGCTGTCCACGTCCAGCGCCTTGTAATTGAGCTTCGAAATCGAGTCGTAAACCGTGGAAGCGCTGTCGCGAAGAATGCTCTGAATCTGCGCGGGCGTAAACGCGGGATTGATCTGCTTGAGCAGCGCCCCCGCCGCCGTCACCAGCGGTGTCGCGACGCTCGTCGCCGGCTCGTTGTACCAATAGTCAGCGCTGCGGCCCAGAATCGGCCCCTCACCCGGCGCGACGATGTCCAGCGCGCTCCCGCGGCAGGAGATCCCGGCCAGCAGCGTGCTGTTATCCTGCGCCCCCACCGACATCGCATAATCGCCGCCCGCCGGATAGGCAAAATCGTTGTCGATCGCCCCCCAGTTGCCGCTCGAGGCCGCGACGAACACGCCGCCGTTCCAGAGCGTCTGCAACTCATCCTGAATCTGCGTATAGCCGGCTCCCACTTGCAGCGACATGTTCACGGCCACGATGTTGTAGCGTGTGTAGTTGGCGATCACCCACTGAAGCGCCTTCTCGACATTTGACACATTGAGCGCAAGGCTGGCGTCGATCACCCTGAGCGGAATCACCTTCGCTCCCGCGGCGACCCCCTGGTATTCGCTGTTATCGCCGCCATAGCCGCGGGTGTTGCCCCAGTTCACGAAATGATTGGCCACCATCAGTCCGGCGGTCATCGTTCCATGGCCCTGATCGTCGGAGGGATTGTTGTCGTTGCCGACGAAATCCCATCCGTGAATGTCGTCCACCTTGCCGTTCTTGTCATCATCGATGCCGTTGCCGGCAATCTCGCCGGGATTGGTCCAGATCCGGCCGGCAAGCGAAGGATGGCTGAAGCTGATGCCGGTGTCGATATCGACGATGGCAACTCCCGCTCCGTTGATGGTGGGATATTTGGAGATGGCCTGGTCCAGGCCCATCATTTGGGGATAAGTGCCCCAGGCAAGGAGCCTTCGCTCCTCCATCGTCTCCATCTCGCAATTCACAACCCGCTGCCCGACGCGCCCATGGCGATTCTTCGTGTTCCGCATGACAACCGCATCCTTTGCCCCCGAAGTGGTGATGCTTGTGGCCGTAAGATTGGGAAACGCTGCGCGCGGGAGAGGAGAACGGTGTACGGACGGTTGTGCAGGTACAGACCCAGAGCGGTCGCGACGATCCTGATCTCCAAAACAAGCGGATCAAGATGCGCGAAGACTGCTGTCGGGCGCTTGCGCCCAATTGACCTGCAAGACGATCCGTGTAGCCGTGTCGAGGGTTGTGCCTCGGAAGCTCTGGCCAGTCGAGGTGATGCCCGCTCGACTCTGCTTAAAGCTTCTCCTCAGGCCGCTGTCGCGCTATGCCCCAACAACCTGCACACGCTGCTGCCCAAGGCGGAAGATTCCGCCCCACATGTCTCGACCGCCGGCCGCCTGCCTGGCTGCTGGTTCGGTGCCCGGAGTTGGGAAAGGTGTGACCGGTCCTTTGCAACTCACTGGCGTCGTTGGGAACACACTCGGGAAGGACTCAACGACGCCTGAACCAATTGTCGAGATCGTCCGGTGACGACAGCTTCAACATATAGCAGAGATCGTCCGAATCAATGGTAGAGCCCGCTTTTTTTTGTAAATTTTGTTACCGCCGCTCGGCCGCTTACTTGTTGGAGCCACTGGTCTTAGCGGCGGTCCCGGTGTTCGTCCCCGACGAATCGACCGTCCCCTCCGGCGAGCCCGACTCGGTCTTGGAATAGCGAATCAGGCCCGACGATGCCGAGTAGCTGGCGTTGGGATTCGCGCCGGTCTTGATCTGCACATCCGCCGCGGCCAGGCCGTGTTCCTGGAGATATTTGGCGATGGTCGTCTGGCGATCCTGCGCCAGCGGATCGTTGTTGGTGTTGAGATAAACCGCCAGCGGCTCGGCGGCGGGTTTATCGGTGGTCATCATGTGCAGCTTGGATCGGCCCAGCGAATTCAGCTCGGTCCCGCTGAAATGATGGGCATAAAGCATCCCATCCTGCCGCGCGCCCGCCGCCGACTGCGCGGCGGCGAAACGGTCCATATCATGAACCTCGCTCTCGCGCTGAAAGAGCTTGTGAGACACTTCGGTCTTGGCGCAGCCGATGAGCGATGCGCCCGTCAGTGCAATGCTGATGATGGGGAGAGTGATTCGCATAGTTGATTCTCGTGTTACGTCGATCCAGTCAGATCACATCAGTCGGTGTAGTTCTCGTCCGTGGCGGCGCTTGCCGGCCCGACGGCGGAGAAGCCGTATTGCCCGTAGAACAGGGGAGCCGAGCGCGGCAGAGCTTTTCCCTTGGGATCCGAGTTTGCATTCTCCTGATGGCCGATGTCCTGTTTCCAGAAAAGCTCAGCCTCGGTCGGATGATGCCACTTCTCACCCGGAAGCAGCGGAACCTGCGAAGGATTAAGCGGCGCAACCAGGTGCGGCGTGACAATCACCACCAGCTCGGTCTCCTTACGCTGATAGCGGACGCTGCGAAAGAGCGGCCCGACGATCGGAAGATCGCCCAGGACCGGAACCACATCCTTCGTCGCGGTGACGTTGTTGTTGAGCAGTCCGGCAATCGCGAAGCTCTGGCCGTCGGCCAGTTCAACTGTGGTGGTCACCTTGCGCTGTGAAAGACCCGGCACGACGAAGCCGCCGAAACGGACCGCGGTGGTAAAGTCCAGGTCGCTGACTTCGGGCGCGACTTTCAGCCGGATTCGCCCATCACCAAGCACCAGCGGAACGAAGCGGAGCTTGGCGCCGAATTCGCGGAACTCAATGGTAATGGCCGCCCCGCCGCCGGAAGTGTTGCCGCCCTGGCTGACGGGGATGGGAAATTCCCCACCCGCGAGAAACGACGCTTCCTGCCCGGAAATGGCGGTGAGATTGGGCTCGGCGAGGATGCGTAAGAGGTTATTCTGTCGGAGCGCCTCGATAAAATTCTGGAGATAGAAGGAGCCGATCTGCCCCGCTCCGAAGAGTGTCACCGACGGATTGACCCCCTGCTCGCGAAGCGCCCTTCCGCCGGTTGCCGGATTGTCGCCGACATTGCCGGGGCTGAAGGTATTGAGCGGATTGAGGCCGGCGATGTTGCTGGCCCCGATGAACGCGCCGTCCACATACGCGCCATTGATCCCCAGCGCGTGGGTGGCCGAGCGGGAGATTTCCGCAAACCGCACCTGGAGCATCACCTGCTGCCCACCGGCCACTTCCAGCATGTTGACCACTTTGCCGGCGTACGGTGTGGCAATCTGCACCGCATGATCGGCGGCATCGAGATCGGCCACCTGCCCGCGGAGGACGATGGTGCCGCCGCTGTAGGCAGCGTCAATCTTCGCATTGGGGAAGGCCAGCTTGTACTGCTCCTTGAGCGCTTCCAGATCCATCGCCACGTTCACATCGAGGATCTGCGAGCGCTCCTGCTCATCCCAGATGATCAGTTGCGTCGTGCCCGGTTTCTTGGCGGTGAGGAGGATGCTGGTGGGGGCGATGGCGTTGAAATCCGCGATTTCCGGCTGCCCAACGCTGACTCGCTTATAGGGATGAACCGTCTTGACGACGGTGGTGTTGTTGACCTTGAGCGTGATCTTGCCGCCGTCGGCGTTGGCGACGATGGCATCCGCCGCCTGCTGCGCCATGGCAACGCGGGGTGCGGCAAATGCCAGCACCATCATGAACGCAGCGCACCACATCGCCAGCCACAGGCAGCCGCGGATTTTAATTTTACTCTGATGGGTCATGAGGACCTTTCTTCTTTCAACTGCGGTACATCTCTTCTTCCCTGAAGCACGCGGCATTCAATCCAACGCGGCCAGACGCGTTTTGGCATCCACCAGGTTCGCATCAAGCTGCAAGGCCTGGCGGAATTCGGCCCTGGCCTGATCACGCTTGTTCTGCTGCTCGTACATCGAGCCCAGGTTGTAATGCACCTGGGCTTCGGTCAGCACCGCTTTCCATTGCGCAGTCGCCTCTTCGGTCCGCTCTTCCCGCGCCAGGAACAGCCCAAAGTTCACCCGGCAAGCCACATTGGCGGGGTCCCTGGCAACGCCCAACTGATAAGCGTGCTCCGCATCCGCCTTCCGCCCGGCCAGGGCATAGCAAAAGCCCAGGTTGCCGTACGCGGTGGCATCGCCGCCCGTTTCCTTGAGATATTGTTTCCAGGCGTCGATTGCCCTGGACCAGTTTTTCAGCTTGGTATAGCAGACACCCGTGCGATACAGGCTGTCGCGATGATGGGGGGCGATCTTCAGCGCCGCCTGGTAATAACCAATGGCGGCCAGCGGCGCTTCCTGGCTTTCTGCAAGCTGGCCGGCCGCGAATTGAGTTTGCACGCTGAAAGGTGGATCGTCGCTCTTCTCAAACCTGGAATGCTGCGCGCTCAGTGCGTTGGCATTGCTGTCCGAAACTTTGTCAACGGCTTGCTGATTTTTGGCGCAGCCGGTCAGATACAGAACAAGGAGCGTCGGTATGATCGCCAGCAGTTTGAGTCGGTTCATCATGAGTCTCTCGGCGTCCGCAAAAAGGTCTAAAAGTCCCGGCGTGTTCATCGGCCGCTCGTTCCCGCGAAAATTAAGCGTATTTGGTGTCTGATAACCGCCCGCAAACCTACGGTGTTAAATGGGATAAAATCACACGTTGCTTCTGACACCGCGGTCGCTTCTACAATGTCAATGGAGATCAAATGGTCCCTCCGGCCGAAACAAGACAGGTCCCGCAAGAGCCCAAAGCGCGGGAAGCGCACGTCGAGCGCTATTGCGGAGAGATCGTCTACATCTATGCCTTCGACGTCGCCTACGACATGAAACGCGAGGGGGTGAAGCAGCTCCTCGGCCAGCCCGTGCAACAGGTGGCCATTGACGCCAGCAAGCGCGCCCCCCGCCAGCACCTCTTCTACCGCCCCCAGATGGTGCAATTGCCGGCCGTGGAACGAACCTCCCCCCTCGGCAAGGTCAGGGTGCAGCGAAACATCAAGCTGCTTCCGGTTGGCGCCATTTCGATCACCGTCCGGGTTCCCTTCGAAGTTTCAAAGCTGGGAGATCTGGTGGGATATCACGACCTGACCTTCGCCGAAGGCTCGCTCCATGATGAGGTGCGGGCCCTGGCCGAGCAGGTCACACAGGAGCTGAAAGACTACTACATCAAGCCCAACGAGCGCTTGGCGGATGAGGAGGCCTACACCGTCTTCTGCATCCATGCCCCACTGGAGAAGGGGGACGGAAAGCACATCAGTTGCGAGCGGTGGCTCGAGGAGCACCGCCGCGAGGTGGCGTCCTTGCTGACCCAGGAGCCGGATATCGACCATCTCTCCGAGCAGGAGGCCGCCGAATCCACCGGCCGGTATTTGAGCTATTACGACCATGACCTGGTGGTCGTGGACTGGGATGCGGCTTTGATCCTCGACCAGCCCCGGAACATGGATGAGACGCTTTACGTCATGGAGCTGGCCAATTTGCAGTTGGCCGAGCTTGAGGCCTATGACCGCATCCTCGACGAGGCCGTCGAGCGCTCCTACCGCGATGTCGGCCCGCGCCCGCTTCGCAACCGGGCATCCATCCTCAGGCAGTTGGGGGAGATTCGCATCGATCTGGCCCGCCTCAGCGATGAGCTTTCGAATATCACTAAGTTTTTTGGTGACTGGCACATGGCGCGGATCTACCAGGCGCTCTCCACGCGATTTCACATGGCCGACTGGCACAAGAGCATCGACGAAAAGCTCAAAACCCTGGATGATCTCTATCAGCTTCTCAAGCAGAACCAGAACAACCGCTGGATGCTCATGCTGGAAATAGCCATCGTCGTCCTCTTCGTCATTGACGTGATCTGGTTGATGGTCAAGTAGGTCCGGCTCTGCCGGACGCTCCCTCCCCTCCCCGTGTTTTGTCATTGACCTGATCTGGGCAATTGCCAACTAGGCATTTCTACCTAACGCCCAATAAAAGCTGCAATTACGCCACTGCAACAGAGGCTATAGGTACGCCCTTCACCTGGGCATTTGCTTTGGGGGCTCCTGAATTGGAAATCACACCTTATGGGTGAGCTTGGCCGCGATCGACCGCCATATCGATCATAAAGGCCAGTCGTAGCGTCAGTTCAGGAGGTTGTATGATGAACCGACTCCTCGGGACTGTCGTAGAGACCGCAGAGATCGTACTCTTTTTTGCCTGCGGGGCTGTCCTGGCCATCGGCACATTGCTGCTGAGGTAGGCGACTCCCGCTACGGCGATTTCAATCGTAATGGCCGCGTCCAAATGGGCGCGGCCTTTTCGATTGGGCAAAATGGAGAATTTAGGCCTTTCCTTTTGGCTCGGCCGTTGTCAGAATGCATGCGGACAGTGTGAGGCGGGCAGCAATGTCCGGCCCACCAGACAGGCGTGTCTGCGGGGAAGAAAATGTCAGCCAGCG